>CAXUCM010000331.1:0-4280 GCA_964249315.1 uncultured Acetobacteraceae bacterium
ACGTCGAGATCTCGCCCGCCCCGCTCAGCCTGCGCTCCATCCCCGACGCGTTCGGCAACGTCGTCACCCTAGCCCGCTTCGGACAGCGCTCGCGCGAGTTGCGCGTGGAGAACCGTCTCGTCGTCGCGCACAACCCGACCCTCCCCGAAAGCGCCCATTTCGCCCCGTACGCGCGGGTCTGGCCGTTCAGCTACGATCTCGACGACGTCGCCGATCTCGGCCGGGTGATGCAGAGACATTATCCGGATCCCGAACACAAGGTCGATGCCTGGGCGCGCAGCTTCCTCGTCGGCAGCTTCATGCCGACCTTCGATCTGCTCTCGGCGATGACGCTGGAGATCCGCCGCGGCTTCACCTACTGCGCCCGCCACGAGGAGGGCGTGCAGGAGCCCGCCCGTACGCTGGCCCTGCGGGCAGGCACCTGCCGCGACTACGCGGTGCTGATGATCGAGGCGATCCGCTCGCTCGGCATGGCCGCCCGCTTCGTCACCGGCTACATCTACTCGCCGGCGGCCGAGGACCGGATCAACCATGGCGGCGGCGCCACCCATGCCTGGGTCGAGGCGTTCGTGCCGGGCGCCGGCTGGATCGATTTCGATCCCACCAACGGCATCATCGGCTCGCGCGACCTGATCCGCGTCGCCTCGGTGCGCGACGCGCACCAGGCGGTGCCGCTGTCGGGCACCTGGACCGGCTTTCCCGCCGACAATCTCGGCATGACGGTCTGCGTCCATGTCACGGCTGACGCGACCGCAGAACCGGTTGCGGCAATGCAGAACCCGTCTATACCCCCGCTGCCGCCGGGGGACGACGACGCGGCCGGGAGACCGGCAGGCATCGTGCCGTTGCCGTGCCGGGAGCGATCCGGGCCGCGGCAGGCCGGAACCGTGCCGGACCAGAACCGCCGCGCGATCGGGGGAGACTAGCTCCCGTCGCGTGCCAGACGAGCGACAGGCACCAGCACCGGCACGCCGGGATCGGGCCGCCAGGAAGAGAGACGCCATGCTGATCCGCGCCGGATACGACATCGCCTTCAACGCTCCCGCGCCGACTCCCCTGCTCCTGATGCTCAACCTGCATCCCAGCCGCGAGACCGACCTGCGGACCGAGCAGCAGATGATGTTCGACCCGCCTGTGCCGGCCTTCGACTACACCGACGGCTTCGGCAATCGCTGCACCCGCGTGGTCGCCCCGCCCGGGCTGCTGCGCATCACCAACCAGTTCACCATCGCCGATACGGGTCAGCCCGACATCCAGGTGCCCGAGGCCGGGCAGGTGCCGGTCGAGGACCTGCCGCCCGACGTGCTGGTCTACCTGCTCGGCAGCCGCTACTGCGAGACCGACCGGCTCTCCGACACCGCCTGGTCGCTGTTCGGCCAGGTGCAGCCGGGCTGGGCGCGGGTGCAGGCGATCGTCGACTACGTGCATGACCGCATCACCTTCGGCTACGAGTTCGCCCGCTCCACCCGCACCGCGCACGACGCCTTCATGGAGCGTCAGGGCGTCTGCCGCGACTTCGCCCATCTCGCGGTCGCGCTGTGCCGCTGCATGAACATCCCGGCGCGCTACTGCACCGGCTATCTCGGCGATATCGGCGTGCCGCCGGTCGACGACCCGATGGATTTCTCCGCCTGGTTCGACGTCTACCTGGGCGGCAGCTGGTACACCTTCGATGCGCGGCACAACCGCCCGCGCATCGGCCGGCTGCTGATGGCGCGAGGCCGCGACGCTACCGACGTCGCCATCTCGACCGCGTTCGGCAGCGCCTGGCTGGCCGGCTTCGAGGTCACCACCTACGAGATCACCGGCTAGGGCGCAGAAGCAAGGCTGGGCCCTGCCCAGACCCGCCAAAGGCTCGTCTTTGGAAACCTCTCATGAATGGATTCTCAAGGCTGAGCCTTGAGCGGGTCCAGGGCAGAGCCCTGGCCTTTCCGTGGTCACGTTCCGACCATCCGCCCGATCACGTCGGCCGCGTCCGGCGCGTCCCAGTGCACGGCGCCCTGGATGCGAGCCACCTCGTGTCCGGTGCGGTCGATCACCAGCGTGGTCGGGATGCCGTCGAGCTGCAGCGCCGCCATCGCCTGCATGTGCGGGTCGAGCAGGATCGGCAGGTCGCGGATGCCGCGCCCGGCATAGAACGGCCGGACCGCATCGGCGCCGCCATGGTCCTCCGAGACCGGCAGCACGGCGACCCGCCGCGCCGCGAGCGCACGCGCCAGGCGCTCCAGCGCCGCCATCTCGGCAACGCACGGGGTGCACCAGGTCGCCCAGAAATTCAGCACCACGCCGCGACCGGCATAGTCCGACAGCGCGGCCGAAGTGCCATCCGCCCGCACGAAGTGCTGCGGCGGCAGGGCGGTGGGCGCATGCGCCCGCAGCGCGGAGATCGGCTGCAGCGCCGGTGCTGCGGGCTCCGGCGCCGGCAGGGCAGCGTTCCCCGGCCACAGGAATTTGCCTGCGATCGCGCCGGCCAGTAGGGTCCCGCCGGCGGCGAGCAGGCCGCGGCGCACGAGACGGTGCGTAGGTTGGGGCATGTCGATGTCTTAGGAGAGGATGCGTTGCAGGGGAACCCGCCGGCTGCAAATGCCCAATGGGGCGGCCGCTTCGCCGGCGGTCCATCGTCGATCATGCAGGCGATCAACGCCTCGATCGACGTCGATCGCGTGCTCTGGCGGCAGGACATACGCGGCTCGCGCGCGCATGCCGCGATGCTGGCGCGGGTCGGCATCATCGAGGCGGCCGACGCCGCCAGCATCGATGCCGGACTCGCCGCGATCGCCGCCGAGATCGATGCCGGGCGGTTCGCCTTCGACGTCGCCCTCGAGGACATCCACATGAACATCGAGGCGCGTCTGACCGAGCGCATCGGCGAGGCCGGCAAGCGGCTGCACACCGCGCGCAGCCGCAACGACCAGGTCGCCACCGACTTCCGGCTCTGGGTGCGCGACGCGATCGACGGCCTCTCGGCACAGCTCGCCGCCCTGATGCGCAGCCTGGCCGGTCGTGCGCTCGAGCACGCCGCCGACCCGATGCCCGGCTTCACCCACCTGCAGACCGCCCAGCCGGTCAGCTTCGGCCATCACCTGCTTGCCTACGTGGAGATGCTGGCACGCGACCGCGGCCGCCTCGCCGATGCCAGGGTGCGGCTGAACGAGTGCCCGCTCGGCGCCGCCGCCCTGGCCGGCACCTCGTTCCCGATCGACCGGCGCATGACCGCGCGCGCGCTCGGCTTCGACCGCCCGTGCGCGAACTCGCTGGATGCGGTCTCCGATCGCGACTTCGCGCTGGAATACCTGGCCGCCCTGTCGATCCTGGCGATGCACCTCTCCCGCCTGGCCGAGGAGATCGTGATCTGGTGCTCGGCGCCGTTCGGCTTCATCCGGCTCTCCGACGCCTTCACCACCGGCTCGTCGATCATGCCGCAGAAGCGCAACCCGGATGCGGCGGAGCTCGCCCGCGCCAAGACCGGCCGCGTCATCGGCGCGCTGCTCGCCCTGCTGACGGTGATGAAGGGCCTGCCGCTCGCCTACGCCAAGGACATGCAGGAGGACAAGCAGCCGGTGTTCGAGGCGACCGAGGCGATCAGCCTGTCGCTCGCCGCCTGCGACGGCATGGTGCGCGACCTCGGCGCCGACACCGCGCGGATGCGCGCGCTCGCCGGCACCGGCTTCGCCACCGCAACCGACCTCGCCGACTGGCTGGTGCGGGTGCTGCGGCTGCCGTTCCGCACCGCCCATCACGTCACCGGGCGGCTGGTCGCCCGCGCCGAGCAGCGCGGCGTCGGCCTCGATGCGCTCAGCCTTGACGAGATGCAGCTCGAAGAGCCCGGTATCACCGCCGCCGTGTTCGACGTGCTGAGCGTCGACGCCTCGCTCGCCTCGCGCACCAGCGAGGGGGGCACCGCACCGGCGCGGGTCGCTCACGCCGCGCGGACGTGGCTGGAGGCGCTGCACGGTCCGGGTCCAGAGCGCACGGAGGCGGACTGAACGATGCGACCTCGCACCCTGCTGCTGCTCGCCCTGCTGGCGTTGTCGCTCGATGCTTGCGGCCGCAAGGGTGCGCCGCACCCGCCGGGACCGCCCGGCCAGGTCATCTACCCGAAGGGCTACCCGAGCGAGTAGCGGTGATCGAGGCGGCCAGGCCGCCGACCTGGCCGATCCGCGCCTCGACCTGCACGCCGACGACGCTAAAGGACACGTCCGCCAGGCGCGCCAGCAGCTTCGCTACGCTGGTGCCGCGCGTGGCGGCACAATCATGCGCGAGCACGACCTGCCCGGAGC
>CAXUCM010000332.1:0-4268 GCA_964249315.1 uncultured Acetobacteraceae bacterium
AGCCCAGGTTCCGACCGGCCGGCCCGCCGCCGCCGAGAAGCGGACCCTCGTGGTCGGACGCGGCATCAGCGTGCAGGGCACCGTGCAGGACGCGGAACGACTGGTCGTCGAAGGCACCGTGGAGGCCAGCATGATCCATGCAGCCGAGCTGCACGTGGCACCGGGAGGCGTGTTTCGCGGCGAGGTGCAAGTCAGCGAGGCCGAGGTGGCCGGCACCATCGACGGCACGCTGACCGCGAACGGCAACCTGGTCATACGCGCCACCGGGCGCCTGCTCGGCACCGCCAAGTGCCGCCGGCTGCAGGTCGAGGATGGCGGCCAGGTGACCGGCCGCATCGAGATGCTCACCGACGCCCCGCCGGCGAGCGCCGCACCCGGCATCGCCGACCCGTTCCGTCCGGCACCGATCCTGCCGGAGCCGACCCAGCCGCGCCCGGACGGAGTCCCGGCCACCTAGCGGCGCGCGCCTCGCCGAAGGATTGCAAAGGCTGAGCCTGTGATGGGGGCCAGGGGTGAAACCCCTGGCCTTCCCTACCCTCGCGCCAGCACGATTCAGGCCACGGTGTCGCGCCGGTCCCGCAACCGGACATAGGCGAGCTGGGCGTGCTCGGTGCAGTACGGCTTGCCCTGCAGCGGCTCGGCGCCGCAGAAGCGGAACTGCTTGGTGCCCGGCTCGCCCAACGGCCAGCAGCAGCTCTGCCCGCGACGGCGGGGCTCCACCAGCGGCCGCGACTCGATCGGCTGGGGTGCCGGCGGCGGCGACGGCCGCAGCGGCGTGATCGCGGCGGCCACGGGAGCTGGCACCGGAACCGGTGCGGTCGCTCGCGGCGTGAACGGGCTCACCCGATCGGAGGCGGCAACCGGGGTCCGCGTCGGCCGAAGCACCTCCCGGCGCGTCCGCGTGGTCTCGGGATCCGCACTCTTGCCCTCGGCCGGCTTGCGGATCGGCGAGGGACGCGGCGGCAGCGTCAGGCGATGCGCCTTGCCGACGACCGCGTTCTTGGTGATGGACAGGCGTCGCCCGATCTCCGCCGTCGACAGGCCCTCCTGCCACAGGCTGCGCAGACGGGAAATCGTCTCCTCGGTCCAATCCATCGCCGTGCTCCTGTCGGATAGGAGCACCCAGGGTAGGCTACGGAGTGCAGCCGCTCAACGCGCAGACCACAAAATCTTGTGGACAAAGCTGGGGAAGACCCAACCTATCGTGGTGGATAAGCCCAAGATCGTCTCGTTTCGAGTATCCCGTATGCGCTGGCGAGACGATCGTCAGATCCCGGCCCGGAGCAGCTTGATCCGCCTGCCGTCCACGCCGATGCTGACCTCGCCGCGCTTGAGCGCCAGTGCTTCCTCGCCGAACACCTCGCGCCGCCATCCGGCCAGTGCCGGGATCTGCGGCTCGTCCTCCACGGCCAGCCGGTCGATCTCGTCGGACGATGCCAGCAGCCTGGCGGCGACGTCGTGCTGCTCCGCCTTCGCCGCCAGCAGCACCTTAAGCAGCGACACCAGCGCCGGCGACGGACGCGCGCCCTCCTTGCGCGCCGCCTGCGGCAGCTCCGCCTCCGGCTCGTGCCGCGCCGCCTCGATCGCGGCGAGCAGGCCGGCGCCGCCGCGCCCCTCGGCGAAGCCGCGGCTGACGCCGCGCACGCGCGCCAGCGCCTCGACGTCGCGCGGCGCGGTGGCGGCGATCTCCAGCAGGCTCTCATCCTTGAGCAGGCGCTGCCGCGGCACGTCGACGCGCTGCGCCTCGCGCTCGCGCCAGGCCGCGCAGGCGCGCAGGATGCCGAGCAGCCGCCGGTTGCCGGTGCGCGGACGCAGCCGCTCCCACAGGTCCTGCGGATCCGGCCGGAAGGTGCGCGGATCCGACAGCACCGCCATCTCCTGCGCCACCCAGTCCAGCCGCCCCTCGCGCTCCAGCCGCGCCCGCAGCCTGACATAGACGTCGCGCAGCCAGGTCACGTCGGCGGCGGCGTAGGCGATCTGCGGGGCCGAGAGCGGACGCGCCGACCAGTCGCTGAAGCGGTGCGCCTTGTCGATCTCGCCGCCGGTCAGCGCCGCCACCAGGCTGTCATAGCCGACCTGGTCGCCGAAGCCCGCGACCATCGCCGCCACCTGGGTGTCGAACAGGGCCTGCGGCAGGCGTCCGAAACGGTGCAGGAAGATCTCCAGGTCCTGCCGGGCGGCGTGGAACACCTTGGTCACGGCAGGATCGTCGAGCAGGGTCGCGAGCAGGCCGAGATCGAGCCCCTCGGCCTGCGCATCGAGCACGATCACCTCGTCGGCGCCGCCGAGCTGCACGACGCAGAGTTCCGGCCAGTAGGTCCGCTCGCGCACGAACTCGGTATCGATGGTGACGAAGCTCTCGCGTCGGAGCCGTTCGATCGCGCCGGCGAGGACGTCGTTGTCGGTGACCAGGACGGGATCGGGATAGGCGCGCTGCGGACGGGACATCGCCGAGGGTGTTACACCGTCGCGGCAGCCGGTGAAAGCAGGCGGCTCGGTTGACAGCGTCGAGAAGCGGCGGCTTGCTGCCCGGCGAGCCACGCCGTCAGGACCCGTTCGATGCATCCCTATCGCACCCATAGCTGTGCCGACCTGCGCGGCGCCGATGCCGGGAGCTCCGCCCGTCTGTCCGGCTGGGTGCACAGCAAGCGCGACCATGGCGGGCTGCTGTTCCTCGACCTGCGCGACCATCACGGCATCACCCAGATCGTCATCGCGCCGGGCTCGGACCTGCTCGCCGTCGCCGAGCGGCTGCGCGTGGAGAGCGTGATCACCGTCACCGGCGAGGTGGTGCGGCGCGAGGGCAGCACGGTCAACCCGAAGCTGCCCACCGGCGAGGTCGAGCTGCGCGCGGCCGAGCTCTCGGTGCTGTCCGCGGCCGCGGTGCTTCCGCTGCAGGTCGCCGGCAGCGAGACCTATCCCGAGGAGCTGCGGCTGAAATACCGCTACATCGACCTGCGTCGCGACAGGCTGCACCGCAACATGATGCTGCGCGCCGGGGTCATCGCCTCGCTGCGCCGGCGCATGCTCGAGCAGGGCTTCACCGAGTTCCAGACGCCGATCCTGACCGCCTCCAGCCCGGAGGGAGCCCGCGACTTCCTGGTGCCGGCACGGCTGCACCCGGGCCGCTTTTACGCCCTGCCGCAGGCACCGCAACAGTTCAAGCAGCTCGCCATGGTGGCCGGCTTCGACCGCTACTTCCAGATCGCGCCCTGCTTTCGCGACGAGGCGGCGCGCGCGGACCGCTCCCCCGGCGAGTTCTACCAGCTCGATTTCGAGATGTCGTTCGTCACCCAGGAGGATGTCTTCGCCACCCTGGAGCCGGTGATGGCCGGCGTGTTCGAGGAGTTCGGCGGCGGACGCACGGTCAGCGCGCCGCCCTTCGAGCGCATCGCCTACGACGTCGCGCTGGCGCTCTACGGCAGCGACAAGCCGGACCTGCGCAACCCGCTGCGCATCGCCGACGTCACCGCGGCCTTTGCCGGTTCGGAGTTCGGCCTGTTCGCAAGGATCGCCGCGTCCGGCGGCCAGGTGCGTGCGATCCCGGCGCCGGGTGCCGGCAGCCGGCCGCGCTCGTTCTTCGACAAGCTCAACGAGTGGGCGCGCGGCGAGGGCGCCGGCGGCCTCGGCTACCTTACCTTCGAGGCGGACGGCGCACGCGGGCCGATCGCGCGCAATCTCGAGCCGCACCGGGCCGAGGCGATCCGCACCGCCTGCGGGCTGCAGGCCGGGGATGCGGTGTTCTTCGTGGCAGGCGCCGGCGACGAGATGGTGCGCTTCTCCGGACTGGTGCGCGGCCGCATCGCCGCCGAGCTCGGGCTGGTCGAGACCGACGCCTTCCGCTTCTGCTGGATCGTCGACTTCCCGATGTACGAGATCAACCCGGAGAGCGGACGCGTCGATTTCAGCCACAACCCGTTCTCGATGCCCCAGGGCGGCCTGCAGGCGCTCGAGGGCGAGGATCCGCTGGCGATCAAGGCGTTCCAGTACGACATCGTCTGCAACGGCATCGAGCTTTCCTCGGGCGCCATCCGCAACCATCTGCCGGAGGTGATGATCCGCGCCTTCGAGATTGCCGGCTACACGCAGCAGGAGGTGGAAGCACGCTTCGGCGGCATGCTGGGCGCGTTCCGCTACGGCGCGCCGCCGCATGGCGGCTCGGCGCCGGGCATCGACCGCATCGTCATGCTGCTCGCCGACGAGCCCAACATCCGCGAGGTCATCCTGTTCCCGCTGAACCAGCAGGGCGAGGATCCGATGATGGGAGC
>CAXUCM010000333.1:0-281 GCA_964249315.1 uncultured Acetobacteraceae bacterium
CGGTGCCGGTCTCCTCCGGCGCGGTCAGGATCGAGGTCAGCGGCCCGTCTCGCTCGGCAAGCGCCAGCACCAGCAGCTCGCAATCCGTGCCCGAGGCCGCCAGCACCACCTCGCATCCCGGCAGCGCGCCGCCCTCCGAAAGGCCGTAATGCGCGGCGATGCCGTCCCGCACCGCCTGCGCCTCCCGCCGCGCGGCGATCGCGCCGCGACCGGCAAAGGCGGCGGCGGCGATGCGCCGGCGCGACGCCTCGGCGCCCCCGAACCCGCGTTCCGACAGCGAG
>CAXUCM010000333.1:291-4228 GCA_964249315.1 uncultured Acetobacteraceae bacterium
GCCCAGGGCCGCGGCCGGTGCGAGCAGCCGTAATGGTTGAGCCCGGTGCGCGGATCGACCGCGAGGCGCGCATCGCCGCCCTGCGCCATCAGCGCCTCCGCCGGCCCGAGCAGGCGCCAGATCTCGTGCAGGCGGCGCAGCACCGCTTCCGGTACCCGGCTGTCGTCGGCGCCCAGGCAGGCCGCGCGCAGCAGCCGGTACGACGATCCCTGCAGGGCACGCACGCGCGCCCAGACCTGCTCGAGCGCCTGCCGCTCGGGCGGCGTGTCGGCGGCCATCGCCGCCAGCCACGCGACCGGCGGCGGCCCGGCCGCGGCGCCGGACGGACCGTCGAGCTGCCAGAACAAGGAAGCGGTCCGCGCCGCGCACAACCCGGCCAGGATCGGCAGGTCGCAGGCGATCAGCTCGCCCGGTGAAGGCGGCACGATCCGGGTGGCGACGTCGAGCAGCATCGACAGCTCGAGGGCGTGGCGGAGATGGAATGCGCATACCCGTGCCGGGCCGAGGCAGGCGGCGCCGAGAACCACCTCGCCGCCAGGATCGGCCCGGAACGCGGAATCCAGCGCGGCATCGTAGCGAATCCTTTGCGCCTCCGAGACGACGCGGAGGTCCGGCCGGTCGAGCGCGGCCAGCAGTTGCGCGTTGAGGTTCTCCGCATACATCAGGCCGCCCTCTCGATCTCCGAGCGAGACGGCTTATCGCCGGAATTGCCCGCGCAGCCAAAGCACGAACCGCGCGACCACGCCTCGAATCCGTCATTGGATCGTGATTCTTTGCCGCCGGCCCTGTTGCTTGCCGCCGCGCACGCTGTCAAGTTGACGCGAGCGCCGAGCACCAGTGCGTGGGCAACCAGTACGTGGATAGGACGAGATGCGGATTCTCCTGACCGGCGGATGCGGCTTCATCGGTTCGGCCGTCGTGCGCCACCTGATCCGCGCCACCGGCCACTCGGTCGTCAATGTCGACCGGATGACCTACGCCGCCTCGGAGGATGCGCTCGAGGAAGCCGCCCGGCATCCGAGGCACCTGCTGCTCCGCGCCGACATCACCGATCTCGCCGCGATGCGGGAGATCTTCGCTGCCCATCGACCGGATGCGGTCATGCACCTGGCCGCCGAGAGCCATGTCGATCGCTCCATCGACGGTCCGGCGGTGTTCATCCAGACCAACGTCGTCGGTACCTTCGCCCTGCTGGAAGCCGCGCGCGGGCACTGGTCCGCGCTGGCGCCGGACGCGCGCGCAGCGTTCCGCTTCCATCACGTCTCCACCGACGAGGTGTTCGGCGCGCTGGAAGCGGACGACCCCCCGTTCACCGAGGCGACGCCGTACGATCCGCGCAGCCCATACTCCGCCAGCAAGGCGGCGTCGGACCATCTGGTGCGGGCCTGGCATCACACCTACGGCCTGCCCGCCTTCGTCACCAACACCACCAACAATTACGGTCCCTGGCACTTCCCGGAAAAGCTGATCCCGCTGGTCACGCTGAACGCCATCGAGGGGCGCGAGCTGCCGGTCTACGGCGACGGCTCCAACCAGCGCGACTGGCTGTTCGTCGAGGACCATGCCGAGGCGCTGGTGCGGGCGATCGAGCACGGCAAGCCCGGCGAGACCTACGCCATCGGCGCCCGCCAGCCGCGCTCGAACCTGCAGGTGGTGCAGGCGATCTGCGGCGTGCTGGACGAACTCCGCCCCGATCCGGGCGGGCCGCGCAGCCGCCTGATCCGCTACGTCGCCGATCGGCCCGGCCATGATTTCCGTTACGAGATCGATGCCTCGCACGCCGAACGTTCGCTCGGCTGGCATGCCGCGCACGATTTCGAGCACGGCATCCGCCGCACCGTGCAGTGGTATCTCGACCACGCCGCCTGGTGGCAGGAGATCCGCAGCAAGCGCTATACCGGCCAGCGGCTCGGGACCGCCGCATGAGCCGATACGACGAGCCGATCCATCCCGACCGGTTCGAGGCCGAAAAGCCGATGAAGGGCATCCTGCTGGCCGGCGGCTCCGGCACGCGGCTGCACCCGATGACGCTCGCCGCCAGCAAGCAGCTGCTGCCGGTCTACGACAAGCCGATGATCTACTACCCGCTCAGCACCCTGATGCTGGCCGGCATCCGCGACATCATGATCATCTCCACGCCCTCGGACCTGCCGCAGTTCCGGCGCCTGCTCGGCGACGGCAGCCGCCTCGGCGTCAGCTTCTCCTATCGCGAGCAGCCGAGCCCGGACGGCATCGCCCAGGCCTTCCTGATCGCCGACGACTGGCTCGACAACGCGCCCTGCGCGCTCGCGCTCGGCGACAACCTGGTGTTCGCCGACCATCTCGGCGAGTCGCTGCGTGCCGCCGCGGCACGCGCCGAGGGCGCCACCGTGTTCGCCTACCAGGTGCGCGACCCGGAACGCTACGGCGTGGTCAGCTTCGATCCGGGCGGGCGCGCGCTCGAGGTGGTCGAGAAGCCGTCCGACCCGCAATCGAACTGGGCGGTGATCGGCCTGTATTTCTACGACAGCCGGGTCAGCGCGTTCGCGCACCGCATCAAGCCCTCGCCGCGCGGCGAGCTCGAGATCACCGATCTGAACCGCTTCTACCTGGACGAGGGCTCGCTGCAGGTCGAGCGTCTCGGTCGCGGCTGCGCCTGGCTGGATGCCGGCATGCCCGACAGCCTGATGCAGGCCGGCACCTTCGTGCAGACCATCCAGTCGCGGCAGGGCATGCTGGTCGGCTCGCCGGAAGAGGTCGCCTTCCGTATGGGCTTCATCGACGCCCACACCCTGCGCGGCCATGCCGGCCGGCTGAGCAAGACCGAGCTCGGACGGCTGCTGCTGGAGCTCGCCGACGGCGTGCATAGCTGAGCCTGGACGCACGATCTTGCCAAGGAACGCCTCATGAAGGTCGAGCGCCTCGCGATCGCCGAAGTCATCCTGGTCACGCCGGCGCGCTTCGGCGACAGCCGCGGCTTCTTCTCCGAGACCTACAACCTGTCGCGGATGCGCGAGGCCGGCATCACCCTGCCGTTCATCCAGGACAATCACAGCCTGTCGCGGCAGCGCGGGGTGGTGCGCGGCCTGCATTGCCAGCTGGCGCCGCACGCGCAGGGCAAGCTGGTGCGCTGCGTCCGCGGCGCGATCTACGACGTCGCGGTCGATGCGCGGGTCGGCTCGCCCACCTACGGCAAGTGGGTCGGCGCCGAGCTGTCCGAGGCGAACTGGTCGCAGCTCTGGGTGCCGCCCGGCTTCCTGCACGGCTTCTGCACCCTCACCGAGGATGCCGAGGTGAACTACAAATGCACCGACGTCTGGAACAAGGAGGCGGAGCGCGCGGTGATCTGGAACGACCCGGCGATCGGCATCGAATGGCCGATCCGAGACACCGAGGCGGTGCTGTCCGAGAAGGATCAGCAGGCGCCCGGCTTCGCGGCGGCACATGGCTGGTTCCAGCTCTGATGCGGGCGAGCGGCGGACCGATCCTGGTCACCGGCGGCGCCGGTCAGGTCGCCTCGGCGCTGGCCGTATGCGGCGGCACGCGCATCCGCAGGGTCGGCCGCCCGGAGTTCGACTTCGACCGGCCGGAGAGCATCGCGCAGAGCTTCCGTCAGGCCGCGCCGGTCGCGGTGGTGAACGCCGCCGCCTGGACCGCGGTCGACGCGGCGGAGAGCGACGAGGCGGGGGCGGCGCGCGCCAACCGCGACGGCCCGGCCGCACTCGCGCGCCTGTGCGCCGACGCCGCCATCCCGCTGATCCACATCTCGACGGACTACGTGTTCGACGGCGACAAGGGCGCGCCCTACGTCGAGACCGATCCGACCTCGCCCACCGGCGTCTACGGCCGCACCAAGGCGGAGGGCGAGCAGGCCGCGCTCGCGGCGAACCCGCGCACCATCGTGCTGCGCACCTCCTGGGTCTACTCCGCCACCGGCAAGAACTTCGTCCGCACCATG
>CAXUCM010000334.1:0-4195 GCA_964249315.1 uncultured Acetobacteraceae bacterium
GTTCTGGCTGCGGCGCGGACCCGGGCCCGACGTCGAGGCCTTCCTGGACCGGCAGCTGGCCGCGGTGGGACGCCTCGGACGCCTGCGCCGTACGTCGGCCAGCGCCGGGGGCTAGGCCGCCAGCTGCAGCCGGACCTGCTCCGGCGGCATCCGCACCAGCGCCTCGTAGTCCTGCAGCAGCCGCCGGGTGACGGGCCCGTAGCCGTAGGAGAGGGTGCCGATCTGGCAGACCGGGGTGACCTCGGCGGCGCTGCCGGCCAGGAACACCTCGCTGGCGCCATCCATCTCGTCCGGCATGATCGCGCGCTCGACCACCGGGATCTGACGCTTTGCGGCCAGCGCCATGACGGTCCGGCGGGTGATGCCGTCCAGGAAGCAGTCCGGCGTGGGCGTGTGCAGCTCCCCGTCCAGCACCAGGAACACGTTGGCCCCGGTCGCCTCGGAAAGGTGCCCGCGCCAGTCCAGCATCATCGCGTCGTCGAAGCCGGCGGCCTCCGCCTCGCGCCCCTCGATGCAGTCGAGCAGCGTCTCACGATCGAGCCGTCCCGCCGCGAGGGCGGCGCCAAGCGGTTCGGCCAGCTCATGCCGGCGCGAGGCGCCTTCCACCACTTCGCGCCACCATTGCAGCCGGATCAGGCTCGCGATCGGGCCGGCCTCGCTGCGCGCCGACTTCATCTCGAGCGCGCGCACCAGCTCGTGGTTGAAGGCGATCAGCAGGAACAGCGTCTCGCGGTGGCTGCCTGGTGCGAACAAGGTGGTCAGGAAGCGATCCGGATCGTGCTCGCGCGCGATGCGGCCGGCGGCGGAGAGAGGCGGTCTGGCGGGCATGCTCGCAGATGACGCGCCGACGCGGACTCTGTTGCACACCGCAGCTGCGGCGCGCTTGACGCCGCACGGTGGCGGCCATAGCTCAGGTCCTGTCGAAGCTGCATCGCCGACCCAGATCAGACCCAGGAGAACACAGCATGGCCTTCGAACTGCCGGCCCTTCCCTATCAGCACAACGCGCTGGCCTCGCGCGGCATGTCGCAGGAAACCCTGGAGCTGCATCACGACAAGCATCACCAGGCCTACGTCACCGCGTTGAACGGCTTCGTCGAGAAGAACGAGGCTCTGCAAGGCAAGTCGCTCGAGGACATCATTAAGCACAGCCACGGCAATGCCGAGCTGGCGCCGGTATTCAACAATGCCGGCCAGCATTGGAACCATATCGTGTTCTGGCAGGCGATGTCGCCGACCGGCGGTGCCATCCCGGGCGCGCTGGAACGCAAGCTGGTCGAGGATTTCGGCAGCGTCGAGGCGTTCAAGGATGCCTTCAAGACCGCGGCGACGACGCAGTTCGGATCCGGCTGGGCCTGGCTGGTCGCCGCCGCCGACGGCAAGCTGAAGGTGACCAAGTCGGCCAACGGCTCCAACCCGGTCGCGACCGGCGAAGGCAGCGTGCTGCTCGGCATCGATGTCTGGGAGCACAGCTACTACGTCGACTTCCGCAATCGCCGTCCGGACTACGTTACCAACTGGCTCGACAAGATCGCCAACTACGAGTTCGCCGAGGCGCAGCTGCACTCGGCCTGAGGCCGCATCGTCGGCCGCGCGCTCATTCCTTCCTGGCCGCGGCGACCGGGCTGCTGTCGTTGGCGGCCGTCGGCGGCTTCAGCACGGTGCTGATGGTGTCGCGGACGACCTGCACCCGGACGTTCGGGGCGATCTCCACCTCGATCTCGTCCGATCCGTCCCGCGCCCGCTGCACCACGCCGAGGATGCCGCCGGCGGTCACCACCCGGTCGCCGCGCTTGAGGGCGGCGACCATCGACTTCAGCGATTTCTGGCGCTGCTGCTGCGGCCGGATCAGCAGCACGTAGAACACGATGAAGATCAGCACGATCGGCAGGAACTGGCTCACCCCGGCTAGGCCGCCGAGCAGGCCGCCCCCGGCTGCGTTGGCGCTCTGGGCCAGGGCGGGGGTGGAGAACAGATGCATCGGATTGGCTTTCGAGGTCTGAGGGGCCGGCGGGCTTGCCTTGCAGCACCCGGGCCGGGACCATAGGTTTCGCATCCCGCCCGTCAAGCCGGGCACCCGGCGCGGAGGTCCGCCCTGTCCGAACCGATCGCGCTCCTGCTGACCCGGATTGCCGAAGCGCTGGAGCGGCTCGCCCCGCCGGCGCCGGCCGCCTTCGTGCCGGATGGCGCCGCGGCCTATGTCTGGCATCCGGAACAGGGTCGCCTGGCTCCGGTCGGGCACGTCGCCCATGTCGAGCTGTCGCTCCTGCACGGCATCGAGCGGCAACGTGGACTGGTGCTGGAGAACACGAGGCGCTTCGCGCGCGGCCTGCCGGCCAATAACGTGATGCTGTGGGGCGCACGCGGCATGGGCAAGTCGTCGCTGGTCAAGGCGGTGCATCACGCGGTGAACCAGGCCGGTGAAGCCGATGGCGCGTTGCTGCGGTTGATCGAGATCCAGCGCGACGACCTCGTCAGCTTGCCGGCGCTGCTCGGATTGCTGCGGGGATCGGGCCAGCGTTTCCTGGTGTTCTCCGACGATCTTTCCTTCGAGCGCGAGGATGCGGACTACAAGGCATTGAAGTCGGTGCTGGATGGCGGCATCGAGGGGCGGCCGTCGAACGTGCTGTTCTATGCCACCAGCAATCGCCGCCACCTGATGCCGCGCGAGATGATCGAGAACGAACGCGCGAGCGCGATCAACCCGAACGAGGCCACAGAGGAGAAGGTCTCGCTCTCCGACCGGTTCGGCCTCTGGATCGGCTTTCATCCCTGCGACCAGCCGACCTACCTGGCGATGGTGCACGCCTACGCCGCCGAGCGCCGTCTGCCGATTGCCGCCGAGGCGCTGCAGGCGGCGGCGATCGAATGGTCGATCACTCGCGGCGGCCGATCCGGTCGGGTGGCGTGGCAATTCATCGAGGATGTTTCCGGCCGGCTCTGGTCAGCCCCGCCGGGCTGAGCATGCCGCGGGTGCTGGCGGACGGCCGGCGGCCATGGCATCGTCGAGCCTGCCAACTCTAAGCCTGCCAATTTTCAGCTTGCCAGCCCTCAGACGGAGACCGCGACATGTCCGCCGAGCTGACCTTCTACACGCATCCGATGTCCCGCGGCCGGATGGTGCGCTGGATGCTCGAGGAGGTCGGCATGCCCTACCGGACCGAGCTGGTCGAATACGGCCCTGCGATGAAGGCGCCGGCCTACCTCGCCGTCAATCCGATGGGCAAGGTGCCCGCGCTGCGTCACGGCGACGTCGTGGTGACCGAGGTGGCGGCGATCTGCAGCTACCTAGCCGACGTCTTTCCGCAGGCCGGCCTGGCGCCGGCCGCGGACGATCCGCAACGCGGCGCCTATTACCGCTGGATGTTCTTCGGCGCCGGCCCGCTGGAAGCGGCGGTGACCAATCAGGCGCTGGGCTTCGTCGTCCCGGAAGGTCGCGACCGGATGGCCGGCTACGGCCGGCTTGCCACGGTGACCGACGTGCTCGAAGCGGCGCTGTCGAAGCAGGACTACCTGGTCGGCGGCCGCTTCACCGCCGCCGACCTGTATGTCGGCTCGCAGATCGGCTGGAGCATGATGTTCAAGACGATCGAGAAACGTCCCGCCTTCGAGGCCTACTGGACCCGCATCGCCGGCCGTCCTGCGGCGCAGCGTGCCAAGCAGATCGACGATGCGCTGATCCCCGAGCGCGAGTAGATGAATTCTCGAGGCTGAGCCTTGAGCGGGTCCAGGGTTCGTGACCATCAATCGTGCCGAGCAATCGCCGGTGATGCGTTCGCCGAGGAGGGGCTTCGTTGAACCGCTCGCACCGGGCGGTGCCCACCCGCTCTAGGCTTCGCGCACTCTCAGGGAGACCTCATCCAGCAGGGATCATGGTGCCGTCCGTCGAGTGGGCGATCTCCTTTGCCGCATCCGGCGCCGCGAGCCGTTCCGCCGACACGCCTCGCAAGAGCCCGTAGGTATCGCTCCCGAGCGGAAGGCGAAGCGCCCGGGTCGCGCCATCGACGCAGACGACGATCGCACGGACCATCTTCGCCGGATCGCCGGGGATCGGAAAGGCCCGGTTCGCCACCGCCTCGCAGAACCCCTCGATGCCCCACTTGGTCGTGGATCGGCCGAGGCCGGACGAGGCGCCGGTGATGAACCAAGTTCTCGCCATGTCGCGGATCTCCTGCCGGCGGGAGACTAGAGCGTTT
>CAXUCM010000335.1:0-4189 GCA_964249315.1 uncultured Acetobacteraceae bacterium
GCAATGGCCTTGAACCGCATATGCCGGTTCAGCAGCGCCATGTGCTGGCTGAAGCAGCTGTTCAGCAGGAGCAGCCCGCCAGAGACCATCACGATGCGGGCGGCCCTCGGGTCTCCGTAGAACCGGGCGACCGGCTCGGCGATGACGGCGCAGAGGGCTGCCAGCGCGATCCCGGTGGCGACATTCAACCAGAACAGGCCGCTCAACTGGGCCTGGGTGATGTCCTTCTTCTGCACCGTCGCCTCCGACAGGCCGAGGTCGGCGAAGGTCTGGATGAAGGCGATCACCGGTGCGGCCAGCGCCACCAGCCCGAAATCCGCCGGCAGCAGCAGGCGGCCGATGACGATCTGGTAGCCGAAGCGCAGCACGAAACGCACCAGCTGTGTCGCGACGTTGATGACGATGCCGCTCATCGAGGCGCCCTTGAGCCGGGCGCGCTCCGCCGCGGTCATCCCGGCGGCGTCCGCGGGCGGCGCCGCGGATGCGACGGATGCCGGCACCGGGTCGGGAAGCGAGGGCCGGGCGAGTGTCAGGTCGTCCGACTCGGCAGAGGCCTGACCGGTGATCAGCTCAGGCTCCTGCAGCCGCTGTCCGACGCTGCCGTCCCTGCGTGAGCACCCGTCGCAACCGTCCGCTCACCCGCCGGATCAGGAGCGGCCAGGTCCGCGGATGACGGGCGATGATGCTCGCCGCGGATAACCTGCTGCCGGTCAGGGCATAGGCCTTCTGCGCGTCGATATAGTTGACCATCACCCGGTATTCCCGGTCCCGCCGCCGAAGCAGGGCGACCAGATCCGCCTGGCCCAGGCGCTCCATCTTGTCCAGAAAGTGGCGGTTGGCCTCGAGCGTGCCGCGATAGTCGTAGCGCCAGGCGCCGTCGCCGGTGCTCGTCCAGGTCCGCGAGAGCGGTCCGAACGGCAACGTCCAGTCGTACATCGGACGGTCGACCAGATAGCCGTGGCCGCCGAGCGCGAAGAACGTCATCAGGTGGTAGAAGTCCTGGCCCAGCTTCAGGCCGGGACGATAGGCAAGGTCATGGGCGCGATAGAAGGATGCCCGGATCATCGGCTTGAGGATGCCGAAGCTGAACTCGGAGGTGGTGTCCGAGTTGGCGATGAAGTCGCTTAGGGCGACGGCACGACCACCGCCCCGATCGGCAAAGGCGGTTCGAACCAGGACGCCGGCAGCCTCGTCGAGGTGGTTCTGATTGTCGGCGACCAGGTCCACGACTTCGCGGTCCCCCGCCTCGAGCAGCACGCGCAGCCGTTCAGGCTGGTAGCGGTCGTCCGCATCCAGGGTCGCGATCCACTCGCCTCGCGCCGCCGCGATGCCGAGATTGAGCGCCCGCGCCTGGCCGCCATTCTGCGGCAGCGCGATGACCCGGATCCGCGCGTCCTCCGATGCAAGTCGCCAGGCGATCTGGATAGTATCGTCCCCGGAGCAATCCTCGACGATGACGATCTCGAAATCCTGGGTGTCCTGTTCGAGCACGGATCGTACCGCCCGTTCCAGGGTCGAGGCTGTCCGATAGGCGGGGATGATGACCGATACCCTGGGCGGCACGGTTGCGGCGGCGTCGGTCATCCGGACGTCTCCGCCTCGTAGGGGCGCCATCGGGTGGCGAACCAGATCCGTGTGGCGATGCGCCACAATGTCGGCTTCAGACGCTCGAGCAGGGTCTTCATCGGCGACCCGCGGAGACGCAACGGATGCCACAGCGGCACGGCACCAGGCTTCACCGGATGCCAGAGCGTGTTCAAGCGCGGCAGGACCTTCGTTTCGGGGCGGAACACGAAGGTGCCCGGCGAGTGCGTCGATGTCTGCGGCTGCGCGAAGTAGAACCTGTTGCGGTTCTCGGCGCGGACATAGGGTCCGCAGCCGCCGATATCCTCGACGCGCAGGCCGGCGCGGGCGGCGCTGCTGGGCACCATCACCTCGTAATGGCCGCCGAAGCCCTGTTCATAGAGGTCGTGCAATGCCCCTAGCGCGGCGCGACTGAGACGGCAGATCGGCAGGAACGCCTTCAACAGGTGATCATGGTTCCACTGCTGACCGGCGGCCACCAACATGCGCGGGTAGGACAGTGCCCGGAGCTTGTGCGGGGCGTCGGCGACGCGATGGACAATGGTGGCCAGGACGTCGGCGTCGCTCCGGCGAAACCGCTCGAACAGGACGCTCCACCGCCCCTCCCAGTGGACGTCGTACTCGACGAACCAGATACGATCATACTCCGGGAACCGCGCCGCAAAATCCAGGAAGACGAGGTCGAGATTGCCAGCCATCTGCCAATCGGCGGCCTGGCACTTCCGCGCATATCCGAGCTCGAACAAGTCGTCGCGCCTGACCTGATAGAGCCGCCTGCCGAGCGTTGTGACGACTTCCGGCGGTGCCGGGTCTTCGCAGCTCAGGACGAACCGTATCTCCAGGTCCCGCGGGATCTCGTCCTGCAGCCTTTCGAAGACCCGCAGGATCGGTGCACTCGCGATATGGGAGATGAACGCGATGCAATCCCGCATGAAAGAGTCCTGTTGCCACGGGTGCTCATACCATGATGGGCCGGGACGATGTTGCCTGTTCCTTCGAAGCAGCAAGATTCAGTCAGTGTCGATCCCCAGGATTGCGATCCACGCGAGCGTCATACGACCTACGGAGGTACGCCGGCGTACCCCCGGCGCACGGTTGGACGGATGTCCGACGAAGAGCGTGTTCCGTCATGATATGCAGTCGGATCACGCGTTCTCGACATGAAACAGCGGATAGGTATCCTTCTTGCCAGCAATCGCCAGGCGGCTAGACAACCTGCAGCGCGAAACCATCGCCGGGCAGCCATATGCCGTGGGCAGGGCCGCGTCGCCCTCGACGGATCATGCGCGTGCCGGACGTGCTGCAAGAGGAGCGATAGGCTTCACGAGTCTCATCTTGTGCGCCTGCCTGTTCCTGCAACGGTTCGCGGTGCCGCTCGGCGCGAAGCCGTTCAGCATTGTCGGCCCGATCGGACTCCTGCTGGTGGCGATCGCGATATGGCGCGGCGTCCTGGTGATCCACCGGCGGCGGCTGTGCGCCTACCTGGCCCTGTCCATATGCGTGCTTGTCGCCCTGATGGCGCAGGTCATTCGCCCGGCAGGCACCCTCGATGGGCCTGCCAACCTGTCATCGCTGTTCCAGTTCCTGCTGCTGAGCACGTTCGCAATCGTCAGCTTCGCGGAGCCGGTGGACGAGAAGCGTTTCTTCCGGACCGTGAACTTCTGGTTCATCGTCATCGCCGCCTGCGGCCTGGCGGAGTTCTTCGCGCAGTTCGCGGGCATCAGGATCTTCAAGTTCAGCGGAATTCTCCCGGCTTCGATCCTCTACGAGTACGGCTACAACACGCAGATCGCCGTAGGCGTGGGCGGCCTCTTCAAGAGCAACGGGTTCTTCCTGGTCGAGCCGTCCGTCTTCTCGCAGGTCATGGCGCTCGGCCTGATCATCGAGATGCTCAATTTCAGGCGTGCAGCAATCCTGGCCCTGTTCGCCATGTCCCTGCTGCTGTCGTTCTCGGGCACCGGATGGATCGTCCTGAGCAGCTTCATCGTTGCCGCCGTGTTCGGGATGGGCCAGCGCGGCATCGCCATGGCGGCCGCCGTGCTGCTGGTTCTGGGACTTGCGCTCGGCATCCTGTCCTATGCGGCGCCGGCGTTCACCGGTGCGCTCGAGCAGCGCACGAGCGAGTTCTCGACCCCGGGCACCAGCGCCCATCGCCGGTTCATAACGCCGTTCTGGGCCCTGTCCGACACCTTGACCGAGCAGCCGTCCGCCGCCCTGTTCGGCCTCGGCAGCGGTGTCAGCGAACGGCTGCGCGTGCCGTACGACTATGACGTGAACACGCCGGTCAAGGTGATGCTGGATGAGGGCTTCCCGGCCCTGGTCGCCTATTTCCTGCTGTTCGTCCTGGGCCGGAAGACGGCGCCGCAAGCCGCCCTCCTCGTGCCTGCCATCGTGTTGTTCTTCATCACCGGCGCCTACCAGCAATTTGCGCCCGTCGTGTTCCTGGTCTTCCTCCTCATCTCGGTCGCCAGGCTGGAGAAGACAGTTGAAAACCTCTTTTGAATGGATTCTCAAGGCTAAGCCTTGAGCGGGTCCAGGGCAGAGCCCTGGCTCTCTAGTGGATTGACCCGATCAGGTGAGTCCGGCTTCAGGATTCCCGAGCGCC
>CAXUCM010000336.1:0-4185 GCA_964249315.1 uncultured Acetobacteraceae bacterium
GCCGGCAGCAGCGCCGGCGGCAGCAGCGCGAAACCCTCGCGGCGCAGCGTGGCGAACGCCGCCAGCAGCGCCGCCTGCTCGCGGTCGCGCGCGCTCCGCTCGGCGCCGGCTCGCGCCGCCGCGTCGAGCAGCCCGGCGGCAAGGTCGGCGCCGCCGAGCGCAGCCAGCTCACGGCGCAGACGCGTGCGCAGGGCGCGTTCGTCGCGGTTCGACGGGTCCTCCACCCAGGGCACGCCGAGCTCGTGCAGGGTGCGTCGCAGCCGGTCCGGCGGCAGCGACAGCAGCGGCCGCAGCAATCGCAGGTCGGCGGTCTCGACGAGGGCTGCCATCCCGGCCAGACCGTCGGCGCCGCTGGCGGCGCGACGGCGCATCAGCACGGTCTCCGCCTGGTCGGCGGCATGATGGCCGATCAGCAGGTCGACGATGCCGGCCTCGCGACAGGCTCGCGCAAGGGCCGCGTAGCGCGCCGCGCGCGCCCGCTCGGCCAGTCCGGCTCCGCGTGCGAGCCCCTGCAGGCGCAGGATGCGCGGCTCGACGCCGTGGGCCGTCAGGCACGCCGCGGTCGCCGCCGCCTCTCGCGCCGAAGCCGTGCGCAGGCCGTGATCGACGATCAGCCCATCGACGGCGATGCCGCGCGCACGTCCCCACTGCGCCGCCAGCAGCGCGAGGCAGAGCGAGTCCGCACCCCCCGACACCGCGACCGCGATGCGCTTGGCGCCGGCCCACGGGCCGAGCGGGTCGAGCAGGCCGGCGAACTCATCGGCGCCAAGGGGTAGGAAGGCCGGGCTCAGCGGCAGCCGGCGCGTCCGCGCAGGTTGGCGCTTGCCGCGCGCACCCGTGGCGCCGGGCGTGGGAACTCGACCTGGAGCTTGCCCAGCGCCTGGCAGGCATCGGTCTTGTCGCCCAACGCCAGCAGCGAGGCGGCCACGCCGAGCAGCGCGTCCGGCGCCCGCCCAGAGTGCGGCGCGCGGGTATAGACGTCGTAATAGGCGGTGGCGGCCTGCTGGTACTGGCGCTGGCCGGCCATGGATTGCGCCAGCAGGAACTGCGCGTCGGTCTGGCGCGGGCTCTTCGGGCCGGCCAGCACCTCGCGCGCGTCCGACTGCGCGGCAGCATAATCGCGACGCGCGAGTGCGGCGTTGCCCTGCTGCAGCGCCTGCTCTGGCGTGCGCGGCGCCGGCCTCGTCGGCGGCGGTGGCGGCGCCGGCGTCGCGTGCGCCTGCTCGTGCGCTTCCTGGGCGGCGAAGCCGAGATCGCCGATCTGCTTGCTCAGTGCGGCGTTCTGCTGCTGCACCTGGTTGGTGAGCTGGTCGACCTCGCCGCGCAGCGAACGCGTCTGCTCCTCGAGGGTGGCGACGCGGTTGAGCAGCTGCGCGGTCAGGCCGGCGGAGGCGGCCGGATCCACCGGCGGCGGTTCCCCCGCCACGGGCGGCGCGACCGGCGCTTCACCGCTCTGCGGCGAGCCGTTCTGCTGCATCTCGTGGCGCAGTTCGAGGATCTGGTTCTGCAGCGAGATCGCCTCGCGGCTGTCGAGCTGGGCCGAGGCCGGCACGGCGGCGAGAAGGCAGAGGCCGGACAGGCAGATGGTCGCAAGCCGCATCGAAGCAGGTCCCTGGCGGCCCGATAAATGGATTCTCAAGGCAAGCCTTGAGCGGGTCCAGGGCAGAGCCCTGGCCCTGATGCCTTCCCATACAGTCAGGCGCAGCGGAAGCGGTCTACTTGACCGCGGTGATGGCGTTACGGTTCTGCTGCCAGGACTGCTCGTCGTCGCCGAGCGCGGTCGGGCGGTCCTTGCCGTAGGAGATGGTGGAGATGCGCGCCGCCGACAGGCCCTTAGCGACCAGGTAGTCGCGTGCGGCGTTGGCGCGGCGTTCGCCGAGGGCGATGTTGAACTCCTCGGTGCCGCGATCGTCGCAGTTGCCGGCGATCTGCACGGTGGCCTGCGGATAGCGCGCGAGCCAGGCCGCCTGGCGATCCAGCGTCGTCTGCGCGTCCGACGACAGCGTGCTCTGGTTCAGCTCGAAATAGACCCGGTCGCCGACATTGGCCACCAGGTCGGCTTCGCTGCCGGGCGCCGCCGCTCCGGTGGGCGCCGCCGAGGCGCCCATGCCGGACGCGGCCCCGGTGTTTGCATTCTCGTTGCCGCAGGCGGCCAGCAGGGCGGCGAGGCCGAGCGCGCCGATAAGCTTCATCTTCATGGTCGGGATCCCTGGAACGATGGAAACGCGTGGTAACGACAAGACCGGAACCTTGGGCTGATCGCGGATTACGGTCTCGTTTCGCTCCCGGTCAAGTCTGAACGGCTTTTTTGCGTTATCGCCGCGCGCTTTTCTCGCTTCCGTTGCAATCCTGGCACCGTGGACGCGGGCCTCAGCCGGCCAGCGGCGACCAGGCCGGGTCCGACGCGCCCTGCGGCGTATGCAGCGGATGGTCGTAGAAGCCGGCGACGTCGATCGTCGCCAGCCCCGAGGCGAAGCCCGCCCCGCCGGCGCCGGCGGCGTTCTGCCGGCAATAGGCCAGCACCCGCCCGTTCGGGCAGAAGCTCGGGCTCTCGACGGTGAAGCCCTGCGTCAGGATGCGCTCGCCGCCGCCATCCGGCTGCATCACCCCGATCGAGAAGCCGCCGCTGCCGATCCGGGTGAAGGCGATGACGTCGCCGCGCGGCGACCAGACCGGCGAGCCGTACTGGCCGCTGCCGTAGCTGATCCGCCTGGCGCCGCCGCCGCCCGCACCCATGATGTAGAGCTGCGGCGAGCCGTCGCGATCGGAGTTAAACACGATCTGCGTGCCGTCCGGGCTGAAGCACGGGCTGGTATCGATCGCGCCGGAATTGGTCAGCTGGCGCGAGACGCGGCTGGCGAGATCGATGCGGAAGATGTCCGAGCCGCCGCCGCGCGTCGCCGAGAGCACCACCGAGCCGCCGTCGGGGGCGAAGCGCGGCGCGAAGCTGATCCCCTGGAACTCGCCCAGCACCTCCTCGCGGCCGCTGCCGAGGTCGAACAGGTAGACCCGCGGACGGTCGTCGGCGTAGCTCATGAAGGCGATCTGGTCGCGGCTCGGATGGAACCGCGGCGTCAGCACCAGCCAGCGTCCGCTGGTCAGCATCCGGGTGTTGGCGCCGTCCTGGTCCATGATCGCGAGCTGCGTCACCTGCCGGCCGCGCGGTCCCGAGCGGGCGACGTAGCAGATCCTGGTGTCGAAATAGCCGGGCTCGCCCAGCATCCGCTGGTAGATCACGTCGGCGATCTTGTGGGCGATGCGCCGCCAGTTGGCGTCCAGGGTGGTGTAGGCGGTGCCCTGGATCTGCTGGCCGGACAGCACGTCCCAGAGCCGGAACTCGACCCGGATGGTGCCGGTGCCGGAGGTCGTGCCGGCGGCCAGCGCCTGCGCGCCGAGGCTCTTGAAGCTGGCGAAGTCCGGCACGCCGCCGGAAGCCTCGGCGGCGGCGGCGATCGGCCGGAACAGGCCGCACCCGGCCAGGTCGTCGCTGATCACCCGGGTGATCTGCTCGCCGATGCCCGGCCCGAAGGAGGGGATCGCGATCGGGATCGGGGCGGTATGCGCCTGGTCGACGGTGATCTCCGCGGCACCGGGTGCGCCCGGCGATGCCGGTGCCGGTGTCGGTGCCGGTGTCGGTGCTGGTGTCGGTGCCTGGGCCAGCGCCGGCATCGAGGCGGCGGCAAAGGAGCCGGCAATCAGGCCGCGTCGGCCGATCTGGAGGTTGGGGCTCATCGGCACTGTTCTCCCTGGTCGGCCTCGTTACGGCCGGAAGACGAATTTGAGCTCGTGCACCTGGCCGAGCTGTGCCGCCGGCAACGGCAGCCTGGCGCAGGCCGGATCCAGCACCGCCGCCCGGGCGCGTTCGGCCAGCGCCTGGTAGGACGCGTCCGACGCCATGCGCGCCTGATCGGCCGGCGAGAACGCGACCGCGCGCGCCTCCCCGGTCGCATCGACGGTCACCGTCAGGTGCGCCTGGAACTGCGCGTAGTTCCGCGCCTCGGTGTCCTCGGCGTAGCAGCGCCGCACCGAGCCCGCGATTGCGTGCTGGTCGCCGGCGCTCAGTGCGGCGGTGATGTCGCGTCCGCGCACGGGCGTGCCGCCCTGCGCCGGGTTGGCGCGCGCCCGCGGCGGATGCGTCTGCTTCTGGTCGGCGCGGAACTTCTCCAGCGTCGCCAGCAGCGAATG
>CAXUCM010000337.1:0-4182 GCA_964249315.1 uncultured Acetobacteraceae bacterium
CTCGCGGTGCGCGAGCTGGACTGGTGGCAGCAGACCACCATGCCGGCCCAGGTCACCGCCGTGCCGGCGCGACATTTCTCCGGCCGCTCCCTGGGCGACTCCGGCCGCGCGCTGTGGGCCGGCTTCCTGCTCGAGAGCGGCGGCGTGCGGGTGCTGTTCGCCGGCGACAGCGGCGACGGCGCGCACTGGCGGCGCATCCGCGAACGGCTCGGAGCGCCCGACCTCGCCCTGCTGCCGATCGGCGCCTACGAGCCGCGCGCGCTGATGCGCCGCGTGCACATGGATCCGGCAGAGGCGGTGCGGGCGCATCGCGAGCTCGGCGCGAGGCAGTCGATCGGCACCCATTTCGGCACCTTCCAGCTCACCGACGAGCCGATCGAGGCGCCGCAGCAGGGCCTGGCGCAGGCCTTGCGGGCCCAGCAGGTCGACGCCGCCGCCTTCGTGACGCTGGCTTTCGGCGAGTGCCGGCGTTTCATCATCACGCCGCAAGCAACCCCTCGGGACAGCCAGGGTTGAAGCTGCGACACGAGATCAGGAGCGCTGGACCATGGCCGATTCGCTGAAGCACCGCATCCGCGAAGGCCATCCCTTCCCGCGCGGCGCCAACTGGGACGGCAAGGGCGTGAATTTCTCGTTGTTCTCGGCACATGCCAGCAAGGTCGAGGTCTGCCTGTTCGACGAGGCCGGCACCACCGAACTCGAGCGCATCGCGCTGCCGGAATATACCGACCAGATCTTCCATGGCTGGCTGCCCGACATCGGCCCCGGCCAGCGCTACGGCTACCGCGTGCACGGCCCGTACGAGCCGGAGGCGGGCCACCGCTTCAACGCCAACAAGCTGCTGCTCGACCCTTATGCCCGCGCCCATGTCGGCGAGCTGAGCTGGGATCACGCCATCTTCGGCTACACCATCGGCCATCCGGACGACGACCTCTCGTTCGACGAGCGCGACAGCGCGCCGTTCGTGCCGAAATCGGTCGTCGTCGACGCCGATTTCGACTGGCGCGGCCAGCCGCAGCGCAACCCGATCGCCTGGGACCGCACCGTCTTCTACGAGACCCACCTGCGCGGCTACACCATGCGCCACCCGAAGGTGCCGGAGCAGCTGCGCGGCACCTATGCCGGCTTCGCCACCCCCGACGTGCTGAAGCACATCAAGTCGATCGGCGTCACCTCGATCGAGCTGCTGCCGGTGCACAGCTTCATCAACGACAGCCAGCTGCTCGAAAAGGGCCTCACCAACTACTGGGGCTACAACACCATCGGCTTCTTCGCGCCGGACCCGCGCTACGCCGCCGACCGCGCCAACTCGCTGCGCGAGTTCAAGGAGATGGTCAGCCAGGTGCACGATGCCGGCCTCGAGCTGATCCTCGACGTGGTCTACAACCACACCGCCGAGGGCAACGAGCGCGGCCCGACGCTCTCCTTCAAGGGGATCGACAACGCCTCGTACTATCGTCTGCTGCCGGACCAGAAGCGCTACTACATCAACGACACCGGCACCGGCAACACCGTCAATCTGAGCCATCCGCGCGTCATCCAGATGGTCACCGACAGCCTGCGCTACTGGGCCGGCGAGATGCATGTCGACGGCTTCCGCTTCGATCTCGGCACCATCCTGGCGCGCGAGCCGAACGGCTTCGACAACCAGTCCGGCTTCCTCAAGGCCTGCAGCCAGGACCCGCTGCTGGGCACCGTCAAGCTGGTCGCCGAGCCCTGGGATTGCGGCCCCGGCGGCTACCAGGTCGGCGAGTTTCCGCCAGGCTGGGCCGAATGGAACGACAAGTTCCGCGACACCACGCGGGATTTCTGGAAGGGAGCCTCCAGCTTCAAGGAGCTGGCGCCGCGCCTGCTCGGCTCGCCGGCGGAGTTCGACCGGCAGGGCCGCAAGCCCTGGGCCTCGGTGAACTTCATCACCGCGCATGACGGCTTCACGCTGAACGACACCGTCACCTACGACGAGAAGCACAACGAGGCCAACGGCGAGGACAACAAGGACGGCTCGTCGGACAACCGCTCCAGCAATTACGGCGTCGAGGGTCCGACCGACGATCCCGAGATCAACCGCGTCCGCGCCAGGCAGATCCGCAACCTGCTGGCGACGCTGCTGTTCAGCCAGGGCACGCCGATGCTGGTCGCCGGCGACGAGTTCGGCCGCACCCAGGGCGGCAACAACAACGCCTACTGCCAGGACAGCGAGATCTCCTGGGTCGATTGGGGGATCGAGGAGAAGGGTCAGTCGCTGATCGACTTCGTCACCCGCGTCACCGGGCTGCGCCGCCGCTTCCCGATCCTGCGACGCAGCCGCTTCCTGACCGAGGCCTATAACGAGGACCTCGAGATCAAGGAGCTGACCTGGGTGAATGCCGGCGGCGGCGAGATGCAGCAGAGCGACTGGGACGACCGCGCGCAATGCGTCGGCCTGATGCTGGACGGTCGCGCACAGCCGTCCGGCATCAAGAAGCGCGGCGAGGACGCCACCCTGCTGATGATCTACAACGCCTGGCACGACATGGTCGAGTTCACCCTGCCGAGCCAGGGCGGCGACGATCAGAACTGGATCCTGATGGTCGACACCAACATGCCCGAAGCCGAGGAGGCTCGCGAGGACAAGAAGTTCGGCTTCGGCACCGTGTACGCGGTCACCGGCCGTTCGTTCCTGCTGTTCGCGCTGCTGCCGGACGCGGTGAAATGAGCACGCGCGACCACCCTCTCCCCGCCGGCGCCACCCTGCTCGCCGAAGGCGGCGTCCGGTTCCGCCTGTGGGCGCCGGGATGCGAGACGGTCGGTCTGCTGCTGGAGGGCACCAACGGCAATCGGGGCAACGGCGCGCATAGCGGCATCCTCAGCATGCAGGCGCAGCCGAAGGGCTGGCACGAGCTCGCCGTCCCCTCCGCCACGGCCGGCACGCTGTATCGCTTCGTGCTGCCCGACGGCATGAAGGTGCCGGACCCGGCCTCGCGCTTCCAGCCGCAGGACGTGCACGGACCGAGCGAGGTGATCGACCCGGCCGCCTATGACTGGCAGGTCGAGTGGTCGGGTCGGCACTGGGACGACATCGTCCTGTACGAGCTGCATGTCGGCGCCTTCACGCCAGAAGGCACCTTCGCCGCCGCCGCCGCCAAGCTCGATCACCTGGCCGCCCTCGGCGTCACCGGCATCGAGATGATGCCGGTCTGGGATTTCCCCGGTCGTCGCAACTGGGGCTATGACGGCGTGCTGCCGTATGCGCCGGACTCCTCCTACGGCCGTCCGGAGGATTTCAAGGCCTTCATTGAGGCGGCGCATGCGCGCGGCATCGCCGTGCTGCTCGACGTCGTCTACAACCATTTCGGCCCCGACGGGAACTACCTGCCGGTCTACGCGCCCCCCTTCTTCACCGAGCGGCATCACACGCCCTGGGGGGCCGCGGTGAACTATGACGGCGAGCACAGCCTGCCGGTGCGCGAGTTCGTCATCCACAACGCGCTCTACTGGCTGGACGAGTACGACCTGGACGGGCTCCGCCTGGATGCGGTGCACGCGATCATCGATGACGGGCCCCGGCACCTCCTCGACGAGCTGTCCGAACGGGCGCGTGCCGCCTGTCGCCGCCCGGTACACCTGCTGCTCGAGAACGAGGACAACGAGCCGAGCCGGCTGACCCGCCGCGACGGAGCGCCGGTGCACTACACGGCGCAGTGGAACGACGACCTGCACCACGTGCTGCACGTCGCCGCCACCGGCGAGACCAGCGGCTACTACGCCGACTATTGCGACAAGGAGGGCCGCGGCGACACCACGTTGCTGGCGACCGCACTGGCGCAGGGTTTCGCCTATCAGGGCCAGATGATGCCCTATCGCGGCTCGCCGCGCGGCGAGCCCGCCGGCTTCCTGCCGCCGGGCGCCTTCGTCGCCTTCATCCACACCCCCCACCACGGCGGCACCCCCCCCCACGGCGCCCGGCTCCAGGATCGCGGAGGCGAGGCCGGCCTTCGCCACCACTCCGGGCATCCCCCATACCGCCGAGGAGGCCTTGTCCTGCGCGAGAATTACGCCGCCGGCCTCGACGATCGCATGGGCATCGAAGTCGGTCGCTCCGCGCGCTTCTTGCGGCACGCGACCGCTACACTGCCGCGGCCTCGATGGCGCCATCGAATCACGTCGCCCGTACCACCGACATGGAACTGCACACAAGGAAAC
>CAXUCM010000338.1:0-4168 GCA_964249315.1 uncultured Acetobacteraceae bacterium
CGCCTGCGCGGGCACGCTGGCCGGGCGCGGCCACCGCGTCGTGCTGTTCGAGAAGAACCCATGGCTCGGCGGCAAGGCGGCGCAGCACGCCGACTCCGGCTGGCGCTTCGACATGGGACCGACCATCCTGACCGTGCCCTCGGTGCTGGAGCGGATCTTCGCCGAGGCCGGCGAGCGCATGGACGCCTCCCTCGACCTGCGGCGCATCGACCCGCAATGGCGCTGCTTCTTCGACGATGGCAGCGTGCTCGATCTCGACCAGGACAGCGTTGCCATGGCGCAGCGGCTGCGCGGCTACTCGCCGCAATCCGAGGCCGGCTACGGCGAGTTCCTGGCGATGAGCGAGAAGCTGCACGAGGTCAGCCGCAAGTTCTTCTTCTGGCGCTCGGTCGAGGATATTGGCGACACGCTCGACTTCCGCAAGAACATGGACCTCGCCACGCTGCGCGACGTGCTCAGCCTGCGCATGGGCAGCACGGTGGCGCGCGAGATCCGCAAGCGCGTGCCGGACGCGCGCGTGGCGCAGATGCTCGATCATTTCGTGCAGTATGTCGGCTCCTCGCCATACCTGGCGCCGGCGGTGCTGAGCAGCATCGCCCACATGCAGACCCAGGAAGGCGTGTGGTATCCGATCGGCGGCACACGCGCGGTGCCCGAGGCGCTGGTGGCGCTGGCCGAGCGGCTCGGCGTGACGTTCCGCACCGAGACCTCGGTCGTGCGCATCGAACGCGAGTCGAACGGGCACGAAGGCGGCCAGGTCAGCGGCGTGGTCACCGACGCCGGCGAACGCATCCCGCTTTCCGCGGTGGTTTCCAACATGGACAGCGTGCGCACCTATCGCGAGCTGGTCAGCGGCGAGGCGGGGATCCGCTTCGCGCGCGGCCGCAAGCGCGAGCCGGCCTGCTCCGGGGTGGTGCTCTATCTCGGCCTCGACCGCGCCTATCCGCAGCTCGCCCACCACGACTTCGTGTTCTCGCGCGATGCCGAGGAGGAGTTCGACGCGATCTACGAGAAGGGCGAGCCGGCGCCGGACCCGACCTGCTACATCGCCGCCCCCAGCGTCACCGAGCCGGGGGTCGCGCCGCCGGGCGGCGAGGCGCTCTACATCCTGGTGCACGCGCCCTATCTGCGGCCGCACCATGACTGGAAGGCGATGCTGCCGGCCTACCGCCAGGTGATCTTCGACAAGCTGGCGCGCACCGCCGGGCTGACCGACCTGCAATCGCGCATCCGCACCGAGCGCGTGCTGACGCCGGCCGACATCCACGAGCGCTACCGCGTGCTGGACGGGGCGATCTACGGGCTGGCCAGCCACGGCCGCTTCGTCGGCGCCTTCAAGCCGGGCAACCGCTCGCGCGAGGTGGAGGGGCTGTACCTCGCCGGCGGTGCGGCCCATCCCGGGCCGGGCATGCCGATGGTGATGATGTCGGGCTGGATCGCCGCCGACAGCCTGGATGCCGACGTCAAGTCGAACTCGGCGGCACGGCGCGCCTGAGCCGATGACGACGCGGCGCTCCGATCCCGCATCGCTGCGATCGGAGCCGCTGTTCCGGCTGTTCTGCTTCTATCTGAGGTTCCGGCTGCGTCGGAACTTCCACGCGGTGCGGATGTCCGGCGCGCCGCCGTCGCTGCCGCGCGGGCAGCCGGTGATCATCTACGGCAACCATCCCTCCTGGTGGGACCCCGCCCTCTACCTGGTGCTGGCGGACCGGCTGTTCCGCGGCCGTCCGGGCTACGGGCCGATGGAGGCGCGCGCGCTGCAGCGTTACGGCTTCTTCCGCCGGCTCGGCATCTTCGGTCTGGAAAAGGAGAGCATGGCCGGGGCGCGACGGTTCCTCGCGGTCGCGCAAGAGGTGCTCGCCGGAAGCGGACCCGGCGGACGCGCGATGCTCTGGGTCACCGCCGAGGGCGACTTCACCGACCAGCGGCAACGGCCGGTGCTGCTGCGTCCCGGGATCGCCCACCTGGCGCGCGCGGTGCCCGACGCGGTGCTGCTGCCGCTCGCGGTCGAATATGCGTTCTGGAACGAGAGCCGGCCCGAGCTGCTGCTTCGCTTCGGCGCGCCGATACCGGCCGACCCGGCGGTCCGGCCGGCGGCCTGGACGCACCGGCTGCAGGACGCGCTGACCGCGGAGATGGACGCGCTCGCGTGCGACGCGATCAGCCGCGAAAAGGCCCGCTTCCGGCCGGTGCTGCGCGGCAGCGCCGGCAGCTCGGCGACCTACGACCTGTATCGCCGCGGCCGGGCGCGGCTCGCCGGACGACGCTTCTCCGCGGCGCACGAGGAGGAGGCGTGAGCCCGGCCTCGGTGCTGGGCTGCATCGCCTTGTGCCTCGCCTTGCTGCCGGTGCTGATCGGGCTGAGCAATATCGGGCTGCTGCGCACGCCGCCTCCGGCGTCCCGGCGACCGACGCTTTCGGTGCTGATCCCGGCGCGCAACGAGGCGGCGCATATCGGTCGGGCGGTGAGCGCGGTGCTGGCGAGCCAGGGCTGCGAGCTCGAGCTGCTGGTGCTTGACGACCACTCCACGGACGCGACGCCGGCGATCCTGGCCGCGATCGCCGATCCGCGCCTTCGCGTGCTCAGCGGGCCCGGGCTGCCGGCGGGCTGGTCCGGCAAGCAGCACGCCTGCGCCACGCTCGCGACCCAGGCCAGGCACGCGCTGATGGTGTTCGTCGATGCCGACGTGGTGCTGGCGCCGGACGCGCTGTCGCGCATGGCCCAGCCGATGCTGGCGCAGCCCGGGCTCGGCCTGGCCAGCGGCTTCCCGCGCCAGATCACCCGGACCTGGTCGGAATGGCTGCTGCTGCCGCTGATCCACCTGCTGCTGCTCGGCTATCGGCCGCAGCGGCTCGATCGCGACCCGCGCACCGCCGGCTTCGCCGCCGGCTGCGGGCAGCTCTTCATCGTCCGCGCCGATGCCTACCGGCAGGTCGGCGGCCATGCCAGCATACGCGCCTCGATGCATGACGGGCTGAAGCTGCCGCGCGCGTTCCGTCGCGCCGGCTTCGCCACTGCCCTGTTCGACGCCACCCGCTTCGCGTCGTGCCGGATGTACACCTCCTGCGCCGAGGTCTGGGAGGGCCTGAGCAAGAACGCCACCGAAGGCATGGCGACGCGCCGGGCGCTCCCGGTCTGGACCGTGCTGCTCGGCGGCGGCCACGTGCTGCCGTTCCTGCTGCTGGCGCTGTCGCCAGGGCTGCTGCCGCTCTGCGCCTGTGCGCTCAGTCTGGGTCTGCGTGCGGTCCTGGCGCAGCGCTTCCGTCAGGACCCGCGCAGCGTGCTGCTGGCCCCGTTCGGCGTCGTGTTCATGCTGGTGCTGCAATGGCACGCGCTGATCCGGGCCGCGCGCGGCGGCACCGCCACCTGGCGCGGTCGCGCCTACCCGATGCAGTGAGGCGGCGCTGCGCCACGCGGCGGATGGCCGCCATACTGCTCGTGGCAGGCTTCGGCCGCCTCGGGCACGCGGCGGCGGCAACCCTGCAGGTCACGGTGCACGGGGTGCGCGACGATCGCGGCCAGATCCGCATCGGCGTCTGCCGGGAGGTGGAATTCCTCTCGGAGACCTGCGCCCACCATGCCGTGGTGCCGGCACGCGCCGGCGACGTCCATGCACGGATCGACGACATCCCGCCAGGCGTCTACGCGGTGGCCGCCTACCAGGACGTGGATGATTCCGGCACGCTCAAGCGCGGCTTCTTCGGTATGCCGAAGGAGGATATCGGCTTCTCGCGCGACCCGGCGCTGCGTCTGGGACCGCCCGTCTTCGCACGCAGCGCGGTCCGCATCGGCAGCGAGGACGGCCAGATCGCGCTGACGCTGCGCAAGTTCGGCCCCTGACAATGCAACCCGGTCATGGCTTCGACGTTACGCTGCCGGCACGGAGGGAGATCGGGCGATGGAACTGCTGCACTGGACGTTGATTCTGCTCGTCGTCGCGCTGGTGTGCGCCATACTGGGCTTCGGCGGGTTCGCGGTCGCGTTCGCCGGCATCGCCAAGATCCTGTTCTTCATCTTCCTGGTGCTGTTCATCGTCAGCCTGTTCTTCGGCCGCGGCCGACGGAGCCTGTGAGGCTGGGAGCAAGGCCAGGGCTCTGAGGCTGTGAATTTTCCCTGATCTCTGATTCACTTCAAGCGGTGTGGTCAGAGTTGGGGGGAGAGATGACGG
>CAXUCM010000339.1:0-4135 GCA_964249315.1 uncultured Acetobacteraceae bacterium
TTCTCAAGGCTTCGCCTTGAGCGGGTCCAGGGCAGAGCCCTGGCCTTGAAGGGTCGAGTGCGAGGCTGGCCGGTATCAGAGTCGCAGAAACCGTGTCATGGCGGCGGTCACGCGCGGCCTCTGGCTGACGCTGGAGAACGATGCCGACATGCCTGCCGCATATTGCGGCACCCTGCGCGCCGACTTCAAGCACGAACTGGTCGACGCACTCACCGAATACTGGCGCGGCGCCCCGGCAATCGCAGGAGTAAATGGCATGTGATTTGCTTGGCCGTTCGAGTTCCTTGAAGCGAGGTCTCGAAGATGTCGGACATGGCAATCGGGTTGAATGCGTCGGACGGCGGTCTTGAACGTCTCGGCTACAAGCAGGAACTGAAACGAGAACTCGGCCCGTTCGCCTCCTTCGCGTCCGGATTTTCCTTCGTCTCCATCCTGACGACCGTCTTCGAGCTGTTCGCGCTCGGCTTCGGTTTCGGCGGTCCGGCGTTCTTCTGGACCTGGCCGCTGGTATTTGTCGGACAATTCGCCGTCTGCCTCGTCTTCGCCGAGCTGTCCGCGCGCTATCCGATCGCCGGCGCCGTCTATCAGTGGTCGCGCCGCGTCTCGACCGATCCGATCGGCTGGTTCGCCGGCTGGTACATGCTGATCGGCTACATCGTCAGCGTGGCGGCCATCGCGATCGCCATGCAGTCGGTCCTCCCCGGCGTGTGGAGCGGCTTCGAGCTGATCGGCACGGACAGCTCGACGAGTTCGGCATCGGGCTCGACGAACGCCATCATCCTCGGCTCGGTCACGATCCTGATCTGCGGCGCGATCAGCTCGTTCGGCGTCAAGCGCATGGCGACGATCACCAAGATCGGCGTCAGCACCGAGATCGTCGGCGTCGTCCTGATGATCGTCGTGCTCTTCGTGCACGCCAGGCGCGGCCCCGGCATCGTCCTGCACACCGGCGGCGTCGAAGGTCATTCGAGCTATATCTGGCCGTTCCTGACTTCCGCCTTGATGGCCACCTACGTCATGTACGGGTTCGACAGCGCCGCCGAGCTCTCGGAGGAGACCAACAATCCCACGGTGACGGCGCCGCGCGCGATCACGCGCTGCATGCTCGTCTCCGCCGTCGGCGGCGGTCTGCTGATCCTCGGCGCGTTGATGGCCGCACCCTCCCTGACATCGGGCGACCTGGCTCGGGACGGCATCGCCTACGTGCTGACCGCCACGGCGGGAGACACGATCGGCCGCATCCTGCTCGCCATCGTCGCCGTCTCGATCTTCTCCGCCGCCCTGGCAATCCAGGCGTCGGCGACGCGCGTGATGTTCTCGATGGCGCGCGACGGGCGGCTTCCCTTCGCGACGGCGCTGTCGCGCGTCTCGCCGCGCACGCACACGCCGCTCCTGCCCGGCTTCGTCGTGTGCGCGCTCGCGATCGCGGTGCTGTGGATCAATTACGGGCATCCGGGCGTGTTCGGCGCGGTGACGTCGGTTTCGGTCGTCGTCGTCTACGCGGCCTACCTGCTCGTGACTGTGCCGTTGCTGTATCGGCGGCTGACGGGACACCCGGTGTTCAGCAAGCCGGATACGAGACACTTCAACCTGGGCGCATGGGGAATGCCGATGAACGTGATCGGCGTCCTGTTCGGGTTCGGCCTGCTGATCGATGTCGGCTGGCCGCGGGCCGAGGTGTACGATCCCGCCGGCGGCCACTGGTATCTGCACTATTTCTCGCCGCTGTTCATGCTCTGCGCGACCGCCATCGGCGCCGCTGCCTACACGCTCATGCGGCGACAGGTCGAGCAGGTCTCGCCTGCCCAGACTGCGTGATGGCGAGGCAGTTTCCACGGCCGCGACAACCCTCGCTTGCAGGATCGCCATGTTGACCTCGCTGGAGGTTTCCTGCTTTTAGGGAAACCGCCAGACGAGGGAGACACGATGTCCTTGCGTTCACCGGGCCGGGCGACCTGCTATGCGGGACATCGGTCGGCGATCGATCGCCGCAGCAAGCATCACCCCGACTTCGACAAGCACGAGACGCACGGATGGCGGGCGCTCGACGCCGAAGGCAAGATCCCGAACGACCGGTGGCGGGAGCACCAGCAATGGGCGCTCAGCATGGGGCTGCCCGGCGCCGAGAGCCTGACCGACAGGACGATTCCGACCTTCGCGCGCGGCGAGCTTCCCCATTTCGCCGGGATCAACACCTTCCTGAAGGCGCCCTACGTCGAGAACGTGCGCGACGTCGGCAAATACGATGCTGCCGTGCTCGGCATCCCGTTCGACGGTGGAACGACCTACCGCCCCGGCACGCGCTTCGGGCCGCAGGGCATCCGACGGATCTCCGCGCTCTACACTCCGTACAACTACGAACTCGGCGTCGATCTGCGCGAGCAGATGACGCTTTGCGATGCGGGAGACGTGTTCACCATCCCCGCCAATCTCGAGAAGAGCTTCGACCAGATCTCCCGCGGCGTCGGCCACGTCTTCTCGAGCGGCGCCCTGCCGATGATGCTGGGCGGCGATCACTCGATCGGCTTTCCCTGCGTGCGCGGCATCGCGCAATGCACGTCCAAGCGGATCGGGATCATCCATTTCGATCGCCACATCGACATGCAGGCGAAGGACCTCGACGAGCGCATGCACACCACGCCCTGGTACTGGGCGACCAACCTGGACAACGTGCGCGCGACCAACCTCGTCCAGCTCGGCATCGGCGGCTGGCAGGTTCCGCGCGACGGCGTCACCCAGGCCCGCGAACGCGGCTCGAACGTGCTCACGATCGGCGACATCGAGAGGCTCGGCCTGGAAAAGACGGCGGAGATCGCGCTCGAACTTGCCTGGAAGGATGCCGACGCGGTCTACATCTCGTTCGACATCGACTCCGTCGATTGCGGCTTCGTGCCAGGCACCGGATGGCCCGAGCCTGGCGGCTTCCTGCCGCGCGAGGCGCTCAAGCTCGTCGGCCTCGTCGCCGCGGCGGGCATCTGCGGGCTGGAACTCGTCGAGGTGTCGCCGCCCTACGATACCTCCGACATCACGGCCCTGTTCGGCCTTCGCGTCGTGGTCGAGGCCTTGGGATCCCTCGTCGCGCACGGCAAGCTCGGCAGCCACAAGGCGATCATCGACAAGCCGATCTCGTACTGAGGCGCCGGCCGTGCACAGGGGTCACGATCATTTCCACGACGCGGCCGGCGATGTCGGCCATAACAGCGCAGCACCGGTGCTGCAGTGGCAGACCCCCCACGTGCCGGCGGGCCAGGATGCGCCGACGGCACCATCGCGCGAACCCGACCTGGATCTCGTCGAGGACGCCTTCGTCGAGAGCTTCGCGCAGGCGAGCGATCCGACGAGTTTCCTGCGTCTCGCGCATGTCAGGTTCGAAGGCATCGCCGAGGACGGCGCGCATCTGGCGCTGCTTCGCGTCGAGGTCGAGCAGGTCGCCGATGTCGGTTCCCTGAGCCCGCGCCTGCAGGGCGGCTTCGGCTACGATCCGCTTCCTGCCCGCCTCGTCTCGCGTCGCAAGCGCCTGCGCTTCGTCTATTTCGACGGGCGCGCGCAGAGGACGCTCGACCTTGCTGCGGCGACGACGCTCCAAGGCCAGGGCTCCGCCCTGGACCCGCTCAAGGCGAAGCCTTGAGAATCCGTTTATCTTTAGAATTTCCGCGGGCGGTGTTTTTGGTGAGGCTCGAGGCAAGGCTTCAACCTTGACCCTCGACGTGGGGGCACCAGCCACCAGAGCGACACGACGCCGGCCAGCACTGCCAGGTAGAGCAATGCGAAGCACCAGATGGGCAGCGGCCAGAAGATGATGCGATCGACCCAGCGCATCAGCAGCGGCGTGCTTCCGGCGGCGCCGCCGGCGAGGTCGTCCTGCCAGATCGTCAGGAAGCAGGCTCGGCCGAGCAGCGCCTGCGCGGCCACGATGCCGAGCGCTGCGACGTGCATCGCGCGCCAGCAGAAGATCCGCACCCAGCCCCAGCCGAGCCAGCCGCCGACCGGGATGGCAAGCAGTCCGAACAGGTTGAAGCCGATGATGCCGACATGCACGGCAAGAACCAGGGCGGCAGGAGCCATCAAGCCGACATCTTACACGTCAGGAGACAAGCCCGACTCAGACAAATGGATTCTCAAGGCTGAGCCTTGA
>CAXUCM010000340.1:0-4130 GCA_964249315.1 uncultured Acetobacteraceae bacterium
GAGCAGGTCCACCACCTTGATGCCGGTGACCAGGATCTCGGCCGAGGCGGCCTGCTCGTCGAAGGCCGGCGCCTCGCGATGGATCGGATCGTAGCGCACCGCGGGCACCGCGCCGCGCTCGTCGATCGGCTCGCCGATCACGTTGAGGATGCGCCCGAGCGTGCCCGGCCCGACCGGCATGCGGATCGCACTCCCGGTGTCGGTGACCTCGACGCCGCGCACCAGGCCGTCGGTGCCGTCCATGGCGATGCAGCGCACCTCGCCCTCGCCGATCTCCTGGGCCACCTCCATCACCAGGTCCTGGTCGCCCAGCCGGCAGGTCACGGCGTTGAGGATGTAGGGCAGCGTGCCGCTGAACTGCACGTCGACGACGGCGCCGCGGATCTGGGTGACGCGCCCGACGACGTTGGACGTGCGGTCCGGGCCGGGTGCTTCGATGGTGTTGGTGTCCGACATGGATCCGCTCCTGCGTCTGCGATCGACCAGCTCAGACGGCGTCGGCGCCGGAGATGATCTCGATCAGTTCCCTGGTGATGTTGGCCTGGCGGGTACGGTTGTAGTTCAGCGTCAGCCGGTCGATCGCCTTGCCGGCGTTGCGGGTGGCGCTGTCCATCGCCGTCATCCTCGCCCCCTGCTCGCCGGCGGCACTCTCCAGCATGGCGCGGTAGATCTGGATCGCCAGGTTGCGCGGCAGCAGCCGGGCCAGGATGGTCTCCTCGTCCGGCTCGAACTCGTAGGTCGCGCCGGAAGGATCGCCCTTCTCGTTGTCGTTCGCCGGCAGCGACAGCGGCACCAGCTGCAGCTCGGTCGGGGTCTGCGACATGACGTTGTTGAAGCGGTTGTAGATCAGCGTGCAGACGTCGAACTCGCCGCGCTCGAGCATCGCGGTGATGTGTCCGGCCAGCTCCTGGGCGGCGCCGAAGGCCACGTCGCGTCCGCCCGAGCCGGGCAGCCGCTCGACGAGCTGCTCGCGAAAATCGCGCGCCAGGATGTCGCCGCCCTTTCGCCCGACCGGCAGCAGCTTGACGGTCTTGCCCTCGGCCTGCAGACGGCGCGCGAGCACGCGGGCGGCACGGCCGATATTGGCGTTGAAGCCGCCGGCGAGGCCGCGATCCGAGGTGATCGGCACCAGCAGGTGCACGCGCTCGGCGCCGGTGCCGGCGAGCAGCTTCGGCACGCCCTGCCGGCCGGCCACGTTCCTGGCGAGGGCCGCCAGCATGCGCTGCATCGCCTCGGCGTAGGGCCGGGCGGCTTCGGCGTGCGCCTGCGCGCGCTTCAGCTTCGACGCCGCCACCATCTTCATCGCCGAGGTGATCTTGCGCGTCGACTTGACGCTGGTGATCCGGCCGCGCAGCTCCTTCAGCGAGGGCATGCGTCAGTCCTGGGTGAAGCGCTTGGTGAAGTCATCGAGGAAGCCGGCGAGCTTCTCCTCGGTCTCCTTCTTCAGTTCGCGCGCGTCGCGGATCGCGGCGAGGATGCCGCCGCCCTCGTGCTCGCGCAGCGCCGACAGCATGGCGCGCTCGTAGCCGACCACCTTCTCGACCGGCACCTTGTCGGTGAAGCCGCGGGTGCCGGCGAACAGCACCGCGACCTGCTCCTGGACCGGATAGGGGGTGTTCTGCGGCTGCTTGAGCAGCTCGGTCAGGCGCGCGCCGCGCGCGAGCTGCTGCTGGGTGGAGGCGTCCAGGTCGGAGGAGAACTGCGCGAACGCCGCCATCTCGCGATACTGCGCCAGCTCCAGCTTGATCCTGCCCGCGACCTGCTTCATCGCCTTGATCTGCGCGGCCGAGCCGACCCGCGAGACCGAGCCGCCGACATTGACCGCCGGGCGGATGCCGCGGAAGAACAGCTCGGTCTCCAGGAAGATCTGCCCGTCGGTGATCGAGATGACGTTGGTGGGGATGTAGGCGGAGACGTCGCCGGCCTGGGTCTCGATCACCGGGAGCGCGGTGAGCGAGCCGCCGCCGAACTCCTCGGACATCTTCGCGGCCCGCTCGAGCAGGCGCGAATGCAGGTAGAACACGTCGCCCGGATAGGCCTCGCGGGCCGGCGGCCGGCGCAGCAGCAGCGACATCTGCCGATAGGCGACCGCCTGCTTGGAGAGGTCGTCGTAGGCGATCAGCGCGTGCATGCCGCCGTCGCGGAAATACTCGCCCATCGCGCAGCCGGTATAGGGGGCGAGATACTGCATCGGCGCCGGATCCGAGGCGGTCGCGGCGACGACGACGGTGTATTCCATCGCGCCGTTCTCCTCGAGCGTGCGCACGATCTGTGCGACCGTCGAGCGCTTCTGGCCGATCGCGACGTAGATGCAGTACAGCGACTTCTTGTCGTCGCCGAGCGCATTGACGGTCTTCTGGCCGATGATGGTGTCGGTGATGATGCTGGTCTTGCCGGTCTGGCGGTCGCCGATGATCAGCTCGCGCTGGCCGCGTCCGATCGGCACCAGGCTGTCGATCGCCTTGATGCCGGTCTGCATCGGCTCGAACACCGACTGGCGCGGCATGATCCCGGGCGCCTTGATCTCGGCGCGACGGCGCTCGACGTCGACCAGCGGGCCCTTGCCGTCGATCGGCTCGCCGAGCCCGTCCACGACCCGGCCGAGCAGCCCGCGGCCGACCGGCACCTCGACCACGGCGCCGGTACGCGCCACCGTGTCGCCCTCGCGGATGACGCGGTCGTTGCCGAACACCACGATGCCGACATTGTCGGTCTCCAGGTTCAGCGCCATGCCGCGCAGGTCGGAGGCGGGGAAGTGCACCATCTCGCCGGCCATCACGTTCTGCAGCCCGTAGGCGCGCGCGATGCCGTCGCCGACGCTGAGCACGGTGCCGGTCTCGGAGATGTCGGCTTCGCTGTCGAAGGAGGCGATCTGCTGCTTGAGGATGTCCGAAATCTCGGCGGGACGGATCTCCATCACGCAGCTCCCTTCATGGCGTGGTTCAGGCGGGCGAGGCGCGAGCGCAGGCTGGAATCGTACAGCCGCGCGCCGACGCGCACCACCAGGCCGCCGAGCAGGTCCGCGTCGACCTGCTCGCGGATGTCGACGCGGCCGTAGCCGGCCTCGGCGAGGCGGGCACGCAGCTGGGTGCGCTGCAGGTCGGTCAACGTGTGCGCGCTCGACACCTCGGCGACGGTGATGCCGCGGCGTGCGGCGACCAGGCTCGCGAAGGCGGCGAGGATGCCGCGCAGCGCCGGCAGCCGGCGATTGGCGGCGATGACGCCGGCGAAGCGGCGGAGGGTGACGCCGAAGCCCTGCTCCTGCAGCACCGCCAGCACCGCGGTGCGCGACTGCGCCACGTCCAGCGTCGGGCGGACCAGCAGCGCGCGCAGCGGCGCGCTCTGGTCGATCAAGCGGGCCAGCGCGTCGGCCTGCTCGACCACCCGGTCCAGTTCGCGATGCTCGTCGGCCAATTCGTAGAGGGCTGTGGCGTAGCGGCCGAACAAGCCTGTCGAAGCACCCGGTCCAGCGCGCGGCGTTTCCATCTCTTTCCGTGACTATTTCATAGGCTGTCTCGAGGAATTGGCAGCCGATCGCAAGGCTCGGGGCTCTACCATGCGGGTCATGACCGTGCAACCAACCGGCTCGATGCCTCGTGCCCGCGCGCCGACCGGCCCGCTGACGGAGACCGATGACGTCTTGGCACGCCGTGAGCACTTTTGATGACCCAACGTATTTACATTTTCGAGTGACGCCGTCTCAATTAATAGGATCTGCTCCGCTGTCCTGCGGGACACGGGTGAGAACGCCCAGCCGGGAGTTTGCTGATGTCGATGTCGATTTCCACGGCGGAGGCGGGTCTGCTGGCGGCGCCGTGGGATGCGGCGCGGCAGGATGATCCTGGGCTGGTGGCGGCGGCGCAGTCGTTCTACGACCAGACCAGGGACCTGACGCAGCGCGGCAAGCACGACCATCCGACCGACCGGATCGTGCTGGGCGACGTGGCGGCGACGCTGGCGCTGGAGCTGGCTGCGCAGAGCCCGGCGCATCGCGCGGGCTCGCTGTCGGAATACGTCAAGCTGCCGGGCAGCGGCGACGGCTTCGAGATCACCGTCACCGCGGGCGGCGCCGAGACGCTGGCCCGCACGCCGGCCGGTCCCGGCGGGACGACGACGGCGCCGGGGGCGGC
>CAXUCM010000341.1:0-4103 GCA_964249315.1 uncultured Acetobacteraceae bacterium
CACGACTACGATCTCTGCTCGCAGGGTTCCGGCAGCACTCCGAGCCCGGACAGCCAGATCTGCAACAAGTAGTCCGCCGCCCGGTTCACCCCGGGGCCACCTGCAGCAGCCAGCAGGCGAACGCCGCCGATGCCAGCCCCGGTCCGAACGCGACCCGCTCGCGGCCTGCCGGCCGGCGCCGCTGCCACGCCGCGCGCGCCAGCACCGCCAGCAGGGTCAGCGCCGCGCCGAGCCCGACCACCATCGGCAACGCCGCCAGGCCGAGCCAGGCGCCCGACGCCGCCAGCAGCTTGGCGTCGCCGGCGCCGAGCCCGTCGATGCCGCGCCAGCGTCGATACAGCCAGGCGATGAGCCGCAGGCAGCCCCAGCCGAGCAGGCAGGCCAGCGCGTGATCGCCCAGCCGGTCCGGCTGCTGCAAGGCGGTGAGCAGCAGGCCTGCCAGCAGCAGCGGCAGGGTCAGCGCGTCCGGCAGGCGGAAGCGCCGCGCGTCGATCAGCCCCAGCGCCAGGCAGGTCCAGCCCAGCAGGCACCCGGCCAGCAGCGTGCCCGGCCGAGTGCCGGCGACGGCGACGACCAGCCCGGCCACGCCGATGGCGGCGAGCTCGATCGCCGGATGCCGCCACCCGATCGCGGCGCCGCAGCTGCGGCAGCGGCCGCGCAGGGCGACGTAGCCGAGCAGCGGCACCAGCTCGAGCGGGCCGAGGGTGCGGCCGCAATGATCGCAGGCGGAGCGCGACCACGCCCAGCTTCGCCCCGCCGGCAGCCGCTGCACCAGCACGCCGAGGAAGCTGCCGGCGAACGGTGCGGCCAGCAGCGCCAGCCACCCGGCACGATCCATCGCGTCACCCCGATCCTGCCATCCCGACAGGACGCTTGCACTTCCCCCCGGCGCGCGGCAATCGTCCGCGCATGAGCGAGATCCTCGACACCCCAATCGGCAGTGCCATCGGTGGTGCTCCGGTCGAACGCCTCGCCCGGCTGCTGCTCGAGGCCGGCCAGTGCGACCAGCGCACGCTCGAGCGCGGCCGGCGCGTCGCCGAGGAGAGCGGCGGCCGGCTCGACACGGTGCTGCTGCAGCTCGGCCTGGTCTCCGAGCGCGGCCTCGCCGACGCCTATTGCACGCTGCTCGGACTGCCGCTCGCGACCCCGGAGCGCTATCCGGCCGAGCCGCTGCTCGCCGAGCGGCTGACGCCGCGCTTCCTGCGCGAGGTGCGCGCCCTGCCGGTGGCGATCGAGGCCGGCCGGCTGGTGATCGCCTGCGCCGATCCGCTCGACGACTTCGTGCCGGCCGCGATCGCCGCCGCCACCCTGCACCCGGTCCGGCGCGAGGTCGGCGTGCCGATCGAGCTGGAGGCGGCGTTCGATCGGCTCTACCCGTCGGACGGCGCGCAGAGCCAGTCCGGCGAGGAGGACGGTGCGCCGCTCGAGGAGGATGCCGAGCGGCTGAAGGACCTGGCCAGCGAGGCGCCGGTGATCCGGCTGGTCAACCAGATCATCTCGCGCGCCGTCGAGACCCAGGCCTCGGACATCCATATCGAGCCGTTCGAGGACCGGCTGCGCGTGCGCTACCGCCATGACGGCGTGCTCGCCGAGATGGAGAGCCCGCCGGCGCGGCTGATCCCGGCGATCATCTCGCGCGTCAAGATCATGGCGCGGCTCGACATCGCCGAGCGACGACTGCCTCAGGACGGCCGCATCAAGCTCGCCGTGCGCGGCCAGGAGATCGATTTCCGCGTCTCCACCATCCCCTCGCTGCACGGCGAGACCGTGGTGCTGCGCGTGCTCGACCGCTCCGCCGTCACCTTCGACTATGCCAGGCTGGGCCTGGCGCCGCGCGTGGTGGGCCAGCTCACCGAGCGGCTGGAGCTGCCGAACGGCATCGTCCTGGTCACCGGCCCGACCGGCTCGGGCAAGACCACCACGCTCTATACCGGCCTGCTCGGGCTGAACGCGGTGACACGCAAGGTGGTCACCGTCGAGGATCCGATCGAGTACCAGCTGCGCGGCATCAACCAGATCCAGACCAAGCCGCAGATCGGCCTGACCTTCGCCTCGCTGCTGCGCTCGATCCTGCGCCAGGACCCGGACGTGATCATGGTCGGCGAGATCCGCGACCTGGAGACCGCGCAGATCGCGGTGCAGGCCGCGCTGACCGGGCACCTGGTGCTGTCCACCCTGCACACCAACTCCGCCGCCGCGGCGATCACCCGGCTGCGCGACATGGGGGTGGAGGACTACCTGCTCACCGCCGTGCTGCGCGGCGTGCTGGCGCAGCGGCTGGTGCGACGGCTCTGCCCGGACTGCCGCGAGCCGTTCGAGGCGCCGGCCTCGCTGATCGAGCGCTTCGACCTGGAGCGGCGCACGACGCAGCGCCCGATCACGCTGTTCCACGCGCGCGGTTGCGGCGCCTGCCGGCACACCGGCTATCGCGGCCGGCAGGCGATCGCCGAGTTCCTGGTGCCGGATGCGGCGATCGAGCACCTGATCTTCGCCCGCACCGACCATGCCGCGATCGAGCGCGCTTCGGTCGAGGCCGGCATGGTCACCCTGTTCGACGCCGGCATCGAGGCGGCGCTGGCCGGCAGCACCACGCTCGAGGAGGTCGCGCGCTCGATCCGCGCCGAGAACTGACCCCGATGGCGAGCTACCGCTTCACCGCGATCACGCCGGCCGGCACCCTGGTGCGCGGCACCACCGAGGCGACGAGCGAGGCAGAGGCGGTCGCCTTCATCCGGCGCCAGGGCAACATCCCGATGCGCACGCAGACCGCGAGCGGCCGTGGTGCGGCGCTCGAGGCGCTGCGTGGCCTGGAGTTCTCCCGGCGCGAGCTGCGACGCGGCGAGGTCGCGCACTTCACCCGCGAGCTGGCGGTGATGCTGGGCGCCGGCCAGGATCTCGACCGGGCGCTGCGCTTCCTCGACGAGACCGCGCCGAACCCGCGCGTGCGCGGCGTGATCCTGTCGCTGCGCAACCAGGTGCGCGACGGCGCCACGCTGCACGCAGCCCTGGGCCGCCATCCCGGCAGCTTCCCCAGGCTGCATGTCGGGCTGGTGCGCGCGGCCGAGGCGGGCGGCAATCTCGGCGCCACGCTGGAGCGCATCGCCACGCTGATGGAGCGCGAGCGGGCTCTGACCGCCACGCTGCAATCGGCGATGATCTACCCGGCGATGCTGACCGCGGCGGCCGTCGGCGCCATCGTGCTGCTGCTGACCGAGGTGCTGCCGCAATTCACCCCGCTGTTCGAGCAGGGCGGTGCCGCCTTGCCGGGTTCGACCCGGCTGCTGATCGATGCCGGCAAGCTGATCAGCCAGGACGGCATCTGGCTGCTGATCGCGCTTGCCGGCCTCGGGCTGGGGCTGCGGCGGGCGATGCGCCGCGAGGCGCTGCGGGCGTGGCTGGACGCGCTGTTGCTGCGGCTGCCGATCCTGGGTCCGCTGCTGCGCGAGGTGCTGGCGTCGCGCTTCACCCGCACGCTGGGCACGCTGCTGCTCAACGGCGTCCCGCTGATCGCAGCCCTCGGCATCGTGCGCGAGGTGGTCGGCCGGGCCGGCACCGTGGCGATCGACACCGCCACGGAGAGCGCCAAGGGCGGTGCCGGCCTGTCCCGCACGCTGGGCGAGAGCGGCCTGTTCCCGCCGCGCATGATCCACCTGCTCCGCCTGGGCGAGGAGACCGCCCAGCTCGGCCCGATGGCGCTGCGCGCCGCCGAGATCCACGAGGAGAGCACGCGCATCCGGGTGCAGCGGCTGGTGGCGCTGCTGGTGCCGGTGATCACCGTGGTGATGGGCGCGGCGGTCGCCGGCATCGTCTCGTCGCTGCTGCTGGCGATGCTGAGCCTGAACGACCTCGCCCAGTAGCGATGCCCCAGCGCGACGGCGAGGCCGGTTTCACCCTGATCGAGCCGATCGTCGTGCTGGTGGTGCTGGGGGTGCTGCTGCCGCGGCTCCGGGCGGGGGTGCCGTGCGGCGTCGCCGCCGGCGAGGTCCACGGCGTGGTCGGCCACAACGGGGCGGGCAAGAGCACGCTGATGCGGCTGCTGTTCGGCGTCGACCGGCCCGACGGCGGGCGGTTGCTCGTGCGGGGCCGGACGGTCGCGCTGAGGT
>CAXUCM010000342.1:0-4081 GCA_964249315.1 uncultured Acetobacteraceae bacterium
GCCTGCTCCTCCGCCGCATCACTCATGCTTAAGCATTCTCAAACGGACTCTTAGATACGAAGGGATTCGGTTATGATGCTCCGAAGTGGACGGTCCGCTTCCTAACCCCCTGCGGTCGTAGCATCATCAAGGTCTACCCCAGCGAGGCGACCGACCGAGGCTGCTCGCAGCATGATCATCGAGAGTGGACAAGAACCCAGCGAGCGTGCGTCTGACGCCGCTATCCGTCTCCGGTAAAGTGCGCCGGAAAGAGCGCATCATTTTGCGTCGGACCGTTCATCATTGTGCGTCGCTACACCTATAAGCCGCGGCGCAAGTAGCGCACCTGCTTGGCACCGCGCTCCAGCGTTGCCCCGCCCACCGTCTGGAAGCCCAGCGCCGCATGGAACCGGTCCGACGCCGGGTTCGGCGGCACGTCGTTGACCTCGCAGACGACCTGTCGATGGCCGGCCGCCTCGGCGCGGACGAACAGCGCCTGGTACAGCCGGCGCGCATGGCCGCGGCCGCGCGAAGCCGCCGCGGTGATGATCCGGTCGACGTAGACGAACCGGGCATACCGCCCGCGGAACCACAGGAAGTTGACGCTGTCGTAGTCGGCATCCTGGTCGAAGGCGATCAGCAGCGCCTCGGCCTCGCCGATCGTCGCGGCCAGGAACGCCGTGTGCAGCATGGCATGCAGCCGTGCCGCATCCAGCAGCGAGGTCTCGGTGGCGCTCGCGTTGTTCAGGGCGAGCAGCGCCGCCGCGTCGGCTGGTGCCGCGACGCGGATCGCGCCGCTCAGGCTTCGAGCTTCTCGAGTTCGCGCAGCACCGCCTCGCCCATCACCTGGGTGCCGACGCGGGCCATCCCCGGGCTCATGATGTCTGCGGTGCGCAGGCCGCTGGACAGCACCCGCGTGCAGGCATCCTCGATCGTGCGCGCCTCGGCCTCGAGATCGAGCGAGTAGCGCAGCAGCATCGCGAAGCTCAGGATCTGCGCCAGCGGGTTGGCCAGGCCCCTGCCGGCGATGTCGGGCGCGCTGCCGTGGATCGGCTCGTACAGCGCCGGACGTCTACCCTGCGCGTCGACCGCGCCGAGCGTCGCCGAGGGCAGCATGCCGAGACTGCCGGTCAGCATCGCCGCGAGGTCCGACAGCAGGTCGCCGAACAGGTTGCCGGTGACGATCACGTCGAACTGGCGCGGATCGCGCGCGAGCTGCATCGCGCAATTGTCCGCCAGCATGTGCGACAGCGCCACGTCGGGATAGTCGCGCGCGGCGAGCTCGGTCACCACCTCGCGCCAGAGCAGGCCGCTCTCCATCACGTTGCTCTTCTCGACCGAGCAGACCGCGCCGCGACGCTTGCGCGCGAGCTCGAAGGCGACGCGCGACACCCGCTCGATCTCCTGGCTGGTGTAGACCTCCGTGTTGACGCCGCGCCGGCTGCCGTCGGGCAGGGTCTCGACGCCGCGCGGCTCGCCGAAATAGATGCCGCCGACGGTCTCGCGAACGATCATGATGTCGAGACCGCGCACGATCGCCGCCTTGAGCGGGCTCGCATCGACCAGCGGTTCCAGCACCAGCGCCGGCCGCAGGTTGGCGAACAGCCCGAGCTGCCGCCGCAGCGTCAGGATCGCGAGCTCCGGCCGACGCTCGAAGCCGACATGGTCCCATTGCGGACCACCCACGGCGCCGAACAGCACCGCGTCGGCGTCGCGCGCCATTCCTACCACCTCGTCGCGGATCGGCGTGCCGTGCGCGTCGATCGAGGCGCCGCCGACCAGCTCCTCGGTAACGTCGAAGCTGATCCCGCGCCGGCGCGACAGCCAGTTCACCACCCGGCCGACCTCGCGCATCACTTCCGGACCGATCCCGTCCCCGGGCAGCACGAGCAGCTTCTTATGGGCGGCCATGATCGTCTCCGGACGGTTGCGCGGCCGCGGCCGCGTGCTCAGGGCACGGCGATGGACGGCATCCAGGAGGCTTGGTGCGCACGCTCCTGCTCGAAACGCTCGATGGCCGCCTGGTGCCGCAGGGTCTGGCCGATCTCGTCGAGCCCCTCGATCAGCTGGCGGCGCCGGAACGGATCGATCTCGAAGCGGATCTCCTCGCCGTCCGGACGCACCACCACCTGCCGCTGCAGGTCGACGGTGAGACGCGCGTTGCCGCCCAGGGCGGCATCGGCGATCAGCGCATCGCAGACCGCGCGCGGCAGCGTGATCGGCAGCATGCCGTTCTTGAAACAGTTATTGTAGAAGATATCGGCGAAGGACGGCGCGATGATGCAGCGTATGCCGAAATCGAGCAGCGCCCACGGCGCGTGCTCGCGCGACGAGCCGCAGCCGAAATTCTCGTGCGCGATCAGGATGCCGGCCCGGCGATACGGCTCGCGGTTTAGGACGAAATCGGGCCGCTCGACGCCGTTCTCGTAACGCATCGAGTCGAACAGGTTGGCGCCGAGTCCGGAACGCTTGATCGTCTTCAGGAAACGGCCCGGAATGATCTTGTCGGTGTCGACATTGGCTTCCGGCAGAGGTGCCGCGATCGCGGTCAGCGTGGTGAAGCTCTGCATGCTCAGGCCAGCGCGCGTACGTCGGTAAGGCGCCCGGTCACCGCCGCGGCGGCGGCCATCGCCGGCGACAGCAGGTGCGTGCGTCCGCCCGGCCCCTGGCGCCCCTCGAAATTGCGGTTCGAGGTCGAGGCGCAGCGCTGCCCGGCGCTGAGCTTGTCGGGGTTCATCCCCAGGCACATCGAGCAACCGGCCTCGCGCCATTCGAAGCCGGCCTCGCGGAAGATCCGGTGCAATCCTTCCTGCTCGGCCTGCAGCTTGACCAGCCCCGAGCCGGGCACGACCATGGCACGGACGCCGCCGGCGACGCGCCGTCCGGCCGCCACCGCCGCCGCCGCGCGCATGTCCTCGATCCGCGCGTTGGTGCAGGAGCCGATGAACACCACGTCCACCGCGATGTCCGACACCGCCTGCCCCGCGGTCAGGCCCATATAGTCGAGCATGCGCTGCATCCGGGCACGATGGCCGGCATCGGCGACCGTCGCGGGGTCGGGCACACGGCCGGTGATCGGCACCACGTCTTCCGGGCTGGTGCCCCAGGTGACCAGCGGCGCGATCTCCGACGCCTCCAGCAATACCTCGACGTCGAAGCGGGCATCGTCGTCGGAGACCAGCGTGCGCCAGTATGCCACCGCGTGCTCGAACGCCTCGCCCCGCGGCGCGAACGGCCGGCCGCGGACGTAGGCGAAGGTGGTCTCGTCCGGCGCCACCAGGCCGGCGCGCGCGCCCGCCTCGATCGACATGTTGCAGATCGTCATGCGCCCGGCCATGTCGAGGGTGCGGATCACCGATCCGGCGAACTCGATGACGTGCCCGGTGCCCCCGGCGGTGCCGATCCGGCCGATGATCGCCAGCATCACGTCCTTGGCCGAGACGCCGGCGGCGAGCTCGCCCTCGACGCGCACCCGCATGTTCTTCGCCGGACGCTGCATCAGCGTCTGCGTCGCCAGCACGTGCTCGACCTCGGAGGTGCCGATGCCGAACGCCAGCGCGCCGAGCGCGCCGTGCGTCGAGGTGTGGCTGTCGCCGCAGACGATGGTCATCCCGGGAAGCGACAGGCCCTGCTCCGGCCCGATGATGTGCACGATGCCCTGCTGCGCCGAGCGCAGGCGGAAATACGGCACGCCGAACTCGGCCACGTTGCGCTCGAGGGTGTCGATCTGCAGGCGGCTCTCCGGCTCCTCGACCGGCAGGCTGCGATCCGAGGTCGGCACGTTATGGTCGGCGACCGCGATCGTCGCCTCCGGCCGACGCACCCGCCGTCCGCTCAGCCGCAATCCCTCGAACGCCTGCGGGCTGGTCACCTCGTGCACCAGGTGGCGGTCGATATAGAGCAGCGCCGTGCCGTCGCCGAGCGGCTCGACGACGTGCGCGTCCCAGATCTTGTCGAACAGCGTCCGTGCCATCCCGCAACCCTGCCGCGGCTACTCGGCGGCGGCGGTGGCCGGCGCCACGTCGCGCGCGCGCTCGGCGATGCGCGCCGACTTGCCGCGGCGGCCGCGCAGGTAATACAGCTTGGCCCGGCGCACGTCGCC
>CAXUCM010000343.1:0-4072 GCA_964249315.1 uncultured Acetobacteraceae bacterium
CAGCAGGGCGAGCAGGGTGCCGCCGACCGAGATCACCACGCTGTTGATCGCGAACGCGATGTAGTTGGCCCGGCTCTGCACGTCGGCATAGCTCTGCAGGGTGGGATGGAACAATAGCGACGGCGATACCGCCTCGAGCTCGCTCTTGAAGCCGGTCAGGAACATCCAGAAGATCGGGAAGAACATCAGGAGCGCGATCGCCCAGCCGAGCAGGGCGATCAGCGTCTTGGCGAGAGGGCTGCTGCGCACGGCTCAGACCTCCAGGTTGCGTGCGATCGAGCGCACCAGGAAGAAGGCGACGATGTTGGCGAGGATGATGGCGATCACGCCGCCGGCGGAGCCGCCGCCGACATCGAACTGCAGCAGCGCGCGCGCATAGATCAGGAACGCCAGGTTGGTGGAAGCGACGCCCGGGCCGCCCGCCGTGGTCACGCTGATCTCGGCGAAGACGGTCAGCAGGAAGATCGTCTCGATCATCACCACGACGCCGATGGCGCGGCGCAGATGCGGCAGCGTGATGTAGAAGAAGCTTGCGATCGGACCGGCGCCGTCCATGCGTGCCGCCTCGCGCTGCTCGTGGTCGAGCGACTGCACCGCGGTCAGCAGGATCAGCAGCGCGAAGGGCAGCCACTCCCAGGAGACGATGCCGATGATGGTGAGCAGCGGCGCCTGCGAGAACCAGTCGATCGGCGCGAGCCCGACGGCGCGGAACAGCCGCGAGATCACGCCGTAGATCGGGTGCAGCATCAGGTTCTTCCAGACCAGCGCCGAGACCGTGGGCATGACGAAGAAGGGCGCGATCACCAGCAGCCGGGCGACGCCGCGGCCGAGGAACTCCTGGTCGTACAGCACCGCGAGCAGGGTGCCGCCGCAGACCGAGACGATCAGCACGCCGCCGAGCAGGAGCAGGGTGTTGATCAGCGAGGCCCAGAAATCCGGGTCGGTGAGCAGGTACTGGTAGTTGTCGATGCCGGCCCAGCCGGTCTGGGTCGGGTCGACCAGGTTGTAGTGCCGGAAGGAGAAGTAGAGCGTCATCACCAGCGGGATGATCGACCAGGCCAGCAGGATCAGCACCGAGGGCGCGATCAGGGGCAGGGTGACGCCGTTTCGGCTGGTGCGGCGTTCGGCGGCCGGCGAGGACGTGGCACTCAGCGCCTGCAACATCGCTGTCGCTCCTTCGTATTCTTGGATCCGTTCGAGGCGGATCATAGCAGATCGGGCGGGCCGTAGGACCCGCCCGATCGGGCAGACGAGGCTAGAACAGCTGGATGTGACTCTTGAAGCCGACCAGGGCGGCGTCGGGCAGGCTCTTCTCGGCGTTCGGACGGATGAAGTACTGGAAGTCCGGCGCGAAGGTGACGCCGCGGAAGACGTGGATCTGGTAGTTCAGCTCGATGTTGATCGCGTGGGTCTGCACGCCGGCGGCATTCGGCACGCTGCCGAAGCTGCCGGTGATCGGCAGGCCGAGCTCTTCCTCCTCGCCCTGGATCTTGCCCAGCTGGCCGGAGATCGACTGGTAGGCGAACAGCACGCCGATGGTGTCGAACGGACGCGCCTTCCAGAAGTCGCGGTCGATCGCGGCGCCGACGAACTGGGTGGCGCGCTCGGCGTAGCGCTCGTCGTTGTGCGAGGTGTCGCCGATGATGATGATGCCGTCGGTGGCGCCGGGACCGTTGCGCACCAGCATCTGGTCGAACTGGCCCCAGACCTGCGAGCCGCCCTTGCGCGTCTGCGGCGGCGTTCCGGTGAGCTCCCAGGTATTGTGGTTGGTGTTCTCGTACATGGCGCCGATCTTGTAGTGCCCCGGCATCTGGTCGGGCCCGAGCTTCGGCTCGTAGCCGATTTCCGCCGGGAACGCCTCGCCGTCGACATGCGCGCTGTCGAGATGGAAGCCGCTGCGGTAGCCGTCCTTGGCGTTGTAGGTGTTGTCCTCGGTGAAGTAGATGCCGGACTGGATGTAGACCGGCGCCACCGGGCGCACCCGCAGCCGGAAGAACCATTGCGCGTCCGGGTAGGACACGTTGGCGGCGTTGTCGGTGATGCCCTTGGCGTTGCCGCAGAGCGAGTTTTGCATGAAGTTGCAGTTCAGCGGGTTGGAGTCGAAATCGTTCTCCATCGGCGCCCGGCCGAAGGCGAACGCGACCCGTCCATGCGCTGCCGTCTCTTCGCCGTAGAAGAACACCAGATGGATGGCGGTGTTGCCGCCGGCGCCGTAGATTTCCTGGCTCTGGTTCAGCCCGTTATCGCCGAACAGGTTGCCGGCCAGGCTGCCGTAACGACCGACGGCGATGGCATGGGTCTGAAAGCCGGGGATGCCGGCGAGGATGTTCCAGTCCTGGTCCCATTCCAGGCCATACTGGCCGGCGTTGGTCGATCCCTTGTGCGGTCCGCTGATCACGCCGAGGAACTCATCAACGTTGTCGAGCAGCACGGCAGTGCCGTACTGGTGCAGGTACTGGTTGACCTGCGGGACCAGCGCTTCCGGCTGCGGGATCGGCGGCGCGCCGAAATCGGCGCCAGGCGGGGTGTTGACCTTGGTGCTGGCAAGAAGGCCTGAGCCGGTATCGAGCTGGGCGAAGGCTGGTGCCGACGCAAGTCCGATGATCGCGCCAGCGGCGAGCAGCGTCTGACGGTAGGCACGCCACGCTGAGCGGGGCTGCGCCCCGGATGGTCCCGACATTTATATTCCTCCGACGGCTTCTTGATACTCTTTTGACATCGCAGCCACACCTGATGTGGCGGCTCCGCCACAGTAGGCGGAGAACCGGGAGACCGGGGATTGACCCCTTCCGCAAGGGAACGATGATCCGCCCGTCTCCACATCGCCAATGACCGATGCGGTCGCTGGGCGGACAATTCGCACGGGCTCGAAACTGCGTCAAGGAATTTAATTCACCGCGAATTAATTATTGGCCTTTTCGATCGGTTGTCGGGATGTCATCACAGCGTCGACCGGCGCCAAGACCGGCGCTGGTTCCGGGCTGCGTCCGACATGAGCATGACATCGCGCTCGAGCCCGTCCGGGCAGGGCGGCAATTCGACGGCCGTGCGGCACTTCAACGAGCGACGGCTGCTGACCGTCCTGCGCCGACTCGGCGAGGCCTCCAAGGGCGACCTCGCCGACCACCTCAACCTCACCCAGAATACCATCGGGCAGATCGTCCAGGTGCTGGAGCAGCAGGGACTGATCGCCAGCACCGGCCGGCGCATGGGCCGGCGCGGCCAGCCGGCCACCCTGCTGCATCTTGACCCGACGGGGGCCTATTCGCTCGGCATCAAGCTCGGTCGACGCTCGGTGCATGCCCTGCTGGTCGACTTCACCGGCGGCGTGCTGAAGAGCCGGCGCTACGAGTGCCTGTTCCCGGTGCCGCAGGAGGCCGTGGCGCTAGCCCTGCGCGGTGCGGCCGAGCTGCGTCGCGCGCTGCCGGGTGCGCAGCGCCGGCGGCTGCTCGGGATCGGACTGGCGGTCCCGTCCAACCTCGATCGCTGGCGTCGCGAGCCCGACCTGCCGGTGTCGGTCGGGCGTGCCTGGGAGGGCTACGACATCGCCGAGCCGATCCGGACCGCGACCGGCCTGCCCGTCTTCGTCGAGAACGACTGCACCGCCGCCGCCGTCGCCGAGCTGTTCCACGGGCATGGCCGCGAGCTCGGCGACTTCGCCTGCGTCTACATCAACAGCGCCATCGGCGGCGGCATCGTGCTGGACGGGGATTATCGTCGCGGCTTCACCGGCAATGCCGGCGATCTCGGCCTGATCCCGGTGCGGCCCTCCCGGCTGCAGGCGGTGCGCGGCGAGGCGCGGGCATCGGGGCCGACCATCCTGCTCGACCGTGCCTCCGGCGCCTCGCTGATCCGCCACCTGCATGCGCGCGGCGTCAACATCGTGCGTGCCGTCGACCTGCACGCGGTGATGCGCAGCCACGAGGACATCGTTGCGGAATGGCTGGTGGATTGCGCCGACGCGCTGGTCGTGCCGCTGCTGTCGATGGCGAGCCTGCTGGACCTGCAGGCCATCATCCTCGACCGCAACCTGCCGCGGGCGCTGATCGAGGCGCTGCTGCTCCGGCTGCGC
>CAXUCM010000344.1:0-4011 GCA_964249315.1 uncultured Acetobacteraceae bacterium
GCAGCGCGCGTGCCAGCGCCACCCGCTGCCGCTGGCCGCCGGACAGGCGCTGCCCGCCGGTGCCGACGCGCGTCTCGAAGCCGCCCGGCAACTGGTCGATGAAGTCCGCCGCCGCGGCGGCGCGCGCGGCCTCGCGCACCTCGTCGTCCGTCGCCTGCGGCCGGCCCATGCGGATGTTGCCGGCGATGGTGGTGTCGAACAGCAGCGTATCCTGGCTGACATAGGCGATCGCGCCGCGCAGGGCGGCAAGCTGCAGGCAGCGCAGGTCGACGCCGTCGAGCAGGATGCGGCCGCCGCTCGCATCGTGCAGGCGCGGGATCAGCGACAGCGCGGTGGACTTGCCGGCGCCGGACGGCCCGACCAGCGCCACGGTCAGACCGGGACGCGCCTCGAAATCGAGCCCGCGCAGCCCGTCCCTGCCGTCCGGATAGACGAACGACACGTCCTCGAAGCGGAGATGACCGCGTCCCGGCGGCAGCGGACGCGCGTCCGCCGCTTCGGCGACGTCCGGCGGCTCGTCGATGACGCTGAAGATCCGCACCAGTCCGGCAAGCCCCTCCTGCACCGCGGCGTTGAGCGAGCCGAGTGCGCGCAGCGGCTGCGAGGCCAGCAGCAGGGCGGCGACGAAGCCGGAGAAGTTGCCCAGCGTGGCGCCGCCCATCGCCGCGCGCCAGCCGGCGAAGCCGAGCACCGCCGCCACCGCCGCACCTCCCAGCACCTCGAGCACCGGATTGATCCGCGCGCGGCCGCGCGAGATGCGCAGGAAGGCGCCGTGCAGCAGGTCGAAGGAGCGCTGCGCCCGCGCCTCCTCGGACTGCTCGAGCCGGTAGATCCGCACCGTGCGGGCCTGTGCGAAGCTCTCATGGAGCAGGGTGGCGGTATCGCCGATCTGCTCCTGCATGCCGCCGGAGGCGCGTCGGACGCGCCTGCCGATGCGCTGGATCGGGACCGCCGCGATCGGATAGAGCAGGGCCGCGATCAGGCTCAGCTCCCAGTCCATGTAGAACATGGTGACCACCAGGCCGATCACGGTGACGGTGTCGCCCAGCGAGTTCACCGCGCGGATCATCGCCTCGCGTATGGTCACCGCATCGGTGGTGAAGCGCGCGGCCAGCTGCGCCGGCGCCTCGCGCTCGATGCGGGCCACGTCGGCGCGGATCAGATGGCCGAACATCTGGCCTTGCAGGCTGCGTATGACGATCAGCACGAGGTCCTGCACCGCCATCGTCTGGCCGTACTGCGAGGCCGCCTTGGCCGTGGTGATCACCAGCACCAGGGCCGGCACCTGGTAGAGGATGCGCGGATCGTGCGAGGCGAACATGTCCAGCGCGCGGCTGATCACCACCGGATACAGGCTGGTCAGCCCGGCCATCAGCGCGGTCAGCACCAGCACGACGAGCAGCCGGCCGCGATGCTGGCGCACCTCGTCGCGCCAGAGCCGGCGCAGCAGTGTCACGGTGGTCGGCTGCGGGGAGGCGTCGGCCGGATCCGGCCGCATGGTCATGCTGGGGGACGCGTCCATGCGCCGCGTCTAGCAGCCGGGCGCTCCAGGGGGAAGAATGCCGCCCTCGTGCAGCCGCGCCAGGCACGCCTCGCGACCGGCGGCGCAGCCCCCCGCGCGCCACCACGCCCGGATCCGGGCCAGCACGCGGCCGACCTCCGGGCCGGGCGCGATGCCGAGTGCGACCACGTCGCGGCCGGCCAGCGGGAACACCGGAACCGGGGTCTGCGCGATCCGCCCGCGCAGTGCCTCCCACGCCGATGGATCGCCCGTTCCACGCGCCTGGGCGAGCCAGGCCCGGCCGCACAGCAGCGCCGCCGGCATGTCGGCGAGCAGGCGACGCAAGGCCGCGTCCTCGATGTCCGGGCGCGGCACCGGCGGCTCGAGCAGCGCCTCGAGCTGTGCCGCGTCACTGCCCGACAGCCGCAGCGCCCGCGACACCGGACCGGCCGGCCCGTCGAGCACGGCGGCGAGGCGCAGCACCGGCTCCGACGGTACCAGCGCCGCCCGGTCGTCCGAGGTGCCTCCGGGCAGCAGCCGGTCCAGCACGCCGAGCCGTCGCATCAGCCGCAAGGTCTCGTCGAGCCCTGGCGCGACAAGGATGCGGCGCAGCTCCGACCAGACCCGCTCGGCGGAAAGCCGGTCCAGGCACGGCGCCGCCGCCTCGATCGCGCGTACCGCCTCCGCGTCCGGCGCCCCGTGCCCGTAGCGGGCCTGGAAGCGGAAGAAGCGCAGGATGCGCAGCGCATCCTCGCCGATCCGCCTCGCGGCATCGCCGACGAAGCGCACGCGTCCGGCGGCCAGATCGTCGGAGCCGCCGAACGCATCGAACAGGCTGCCGTCGCGGGCGAGCGACATCGCGTTGATGGTGAAGTCCCGGCGCTGCGCGTCCTCGCGCCAGTCCTCGGTCCAGGCGACGACGGCATGACGGCCGTCGGTGCGCTCGTCGCGGCGCAAGCTGGTGATCTCGATCGGGCGTCCGAGCACGAGCGCGGTGACGGTGCCGTGCGCGAGCCCCGTAGCAACGGCGCGGATGGAGGCATCGGCGAGCCGGCGCATCACCGTCTCCGGGGGCGCCGGCACGCCGAGATCGATGTCCGCTCCCGCCACGCCTGCGATCAGGTCGCGCACCGCGCCGCCGACCAGCCGCGCCTCGGGCAGCACCGACCAGACCTGCTCGAGCGCCTCGCGCAGACCGGGGTCGCGCTCGAGCGGCCGCAGGTCGATCCGGGTCACTCCTCGTCCGGCGGCAGCAATCCGATCGGGAAGAACGTGTTCTGGCTCCACACGCCGATGCAGTCCCGCCCCTGGCAGTGCCCCTTCACCGCGAGTGCGGCGAGCTCGTAATACACCGCGCGGCCGACCCGCGCCTGGATCGCTCGCGGACCCTCGCCGCGCACGTGCAGGTACGGTGCCGGTCCACCGCCCTCGTCCTGCAGCGGGCGGCTCCAATCCACCCGCAGCGGATGCTCAGGCCCGGCGCAGACGACCTGGTCGACATTGGTGCGGAACGCCAGCACCTGCCCGCGGCCGCAGCCCTGCCAGTCGAGCTCGACGGCGACGAACGGCACGTCCTCGACCTCGATCGAGCCCCGTTCGGCGGGCGTCTCCAGCCAGTAGGTGCCGGCATCGTCACGCCCGAGCACGCTCGCGAACAGGCAGACCAGCGGCTTCCTGCGGATCGGCGAGCCGCGATACAGCCAGGTGCCGTCGCGCTGGATCAGGAACGGCAGCGCGCCGCATTGATGCTGACGCGGCCTGTCGGCGCGTGGCGCCGAGTGGCCGGGCGTCTCCGGCGCGCCCGTCGCACCGAGGGTCTGGAAGCCGCGCGCCGCACCGAGACCGCCGGACAACTCTGGAAGCTCAGCACTCACCGCAATGTCCATCCGCTCATGCGATCGGTCACGATGATATAGGGAGGTCCCCCTGCTTGATGAAAGCCCTGGACGTGTCAGATTGCACCGTCCACACGCGAGGCATGATGACGATCCGCGAAGCTGTTGCACCTGAAACACAGCCCCCTGCAACACAGCGCGGCGACGCGATCACGCTGCCGGATCCGGTCGCCGCCGCCGACCGGCTGACCGAGCGCCTCGGCGCGGTGCGCACGCAGATCGGCCGGGCCATCTTCGGGCAGGAACAGGTGATCGCCGAGGTGCTGGTGTGTCTGCTTTCGGGCGGCCACGCCTTGCTGGTCGGCGCCCCCGGGCTCGGCAAGACGCTGCTCGTGCAGACGCTGGGCACCGTGCTCGGCCTGGCTCCGAAGCGGGTGCAGTTCACCCCCGACCTGATGCCCGCCGACATCACCGGCAGCGAGATCCTCGAGGAGACGCAGGACGGCCGGCGCGGCTTCCGCTTCGTGCCGGGACCGGTCTTCTGCCAGCTGCTGATGGCCGACGAGATCAACCGTGCCAGTCCGCGCACGCAGTCGGCGCTGCTGCAGGCGATGCAGGAACACAAGGTGGCGGTGGCCGGCACGGAATATCCGCTGCCGCACCCGTTCCACGTGC
>CAXUCM010000345.1:0-3990 GCA_964249315.1 uncultured Acetobacteraceae bacterium
ATCTCGCGGGTGACGGTGATCGCCATCGCCCGGTCGACCCGCTCCTGCACGCTGCCGCGGCTGAGATCGACCCCCTTGACCCGCGCCGAGCGCCGCCACTCGCCCATCGCCGCTCCGAACACGGCGGCGATCGGATGCGCGGGCTTGGCACCCTCGGTCTCGTACAAATCGTCCAGGCTGCCGCCCGACCAGAACCGGTCCTCGAAGCCGCTGGCCTGCCGGTTGGCGCGACGCACCGACAGGGTCTTCTCGAAGATGATCGCCCACACCCAGACGCTGGCCGCGATCAGCCCGATCATCACCAGCTTGACGACGAAGGAGGCCTGTACGAACAGGCTCCACAGCGACAGATCCCCGACCGCGGCCCCGAGATTCGCCGCATCAACCGCGCGATCCAAATGCGCCTCCCCAATCCTAGAATCCGGCCGGCCCGCGGGCGGCGCGCCTGCATAGAGCCTTTGGGCGGCAAGCTGAAGCGAAGTTCCGCCCGTTCACGAAACGAATTGTTCCGTCTCGTCGCTGACCAGGCCCTCGAGCACGCGGCGCCAGGGCGGCGGGATCCGGGCCGGCTTCTGGTCGGCGGTGCGGATGCAGGCCAGCGTCACCTCCAGGTCGGCCGCGACCGCGCCCTCGCAGCCCAGCGACTGGCGCAGCCGGCAGCGCGCCCCGCCGAGCTCGCGCAGCCAGGTGGTCACCACCACCAGGTCGTCGAGCCGCACCGGCCGGCGATAGGAGATGCGGACGTCGCTGACGAAGAAGCCGAGGCCGTGCTCGGTCAGCAGGGTGGCGACCGGCGCTCCCAGCGAGCGCATCGCCTCGGTGCGGCCGCGCTCGGCGAAGGCCAGGTAGTTGGCGTGGTACATCACCCCGCCGCAATCGGTGTCCTCGTAATAGACGCGGAAGGCGACGTCGTGCCGGGGCATCGCTCAGCCCTCGTCCAGCAGGTCGAGCTGGCCGGGCTGCGCCGGCGGCGGCGTCAAGCCCAGGTGACGCCAGCCGCGCTCGCCCAGCATGCGGCCGCGGCTGGTGCGCAGTACCAGCCCCTCCTGGATCAGGAACGGCTCGACCACGTCCTCGAGCGTGTCGCGCGCCTCGGCCAGGGCTGCCGCCAGCGTCTCGACGCCGACCGGGCCGCCATGGTGATGCTCGGCGATCCGGCGCAGGTAGCGGCGGTCCATCGCATCGAGGCCGAGCGCGTCCACCTCCAGGCGCGACAGGGCGGCATCGGCGAGCGGCCGGTCCACCGCGCCCGCCGCGCTGCGGCCGACGGTGGCGAAGTCGCGCACCCGTCGCAGCAGCCGCCCGGCGATGCGCGGGGTGCCGCGCGACCGACGCGCGATCTCCTCGGCACCGTCCGCGGTCAGCGCGAAGCGGAGCTTCTCCGCGCCGCGCGAGACGATCAGGCGCAGCTCCTCGGGCGTGTAGAACACCAGCCGCAGCGGAATGCCGAAACGGTCGCGCAACGGCGTCGCCAGCAGGCCGGCCCGGGTGGTCGCCGCGACCAGGGTGAACGGCGACAGGTCGATGCGCACCGAGCGCGCCGCCGGTCCCTCGCCGATGATCAGGTCGAGCTGGAAATCCTCCATCGCCGGATACAGCACCTCCTCGATGGCCGGCTGCAACCGGTGGATCTCGTCGATGAACAGCACGTCGCGCGGCTGCAGGTTGGTCAGGATCGCGGCCAGGTCGCCGGAACGCTGGATCACCGGGCCGGAGGTGGCGCGAAAGCCCACGCCGAGCTCGCGCGCGACGATCTGCGCCAGCGTGGTCTTGCCCAGTCCGGGCGGGCCGTGCAGCAGAACATGGTCGAGCGCCTCCCCGCGTCCGCGCGCCGCCTGGATGAAGACAGACAGGTTCTCTCGGCTTGCTTTCTGGCCGATGAATTCGCCGAGATGTTGCGGTCGCAGACTGGCCTCGGCGGCGTCCTCGTCGGACCGCCTGGGGTCGACCGTGCGCGCGGGATCGGTCATTTCGCCAGCTCGCGCAGGCTGTCGCGGATGACCGCGTTGAGGTCGGCGTCGGCACCGAGCCGCTCCAGGATGCGGCCCACCACCGGGCCCGCTTCCGGCCGGCGGAAGCCCAGCCCCGACAAGGCGGCGAGCGCATCCGCCTCGATGCCGCCGGTCGGCATGATCACGGTCGCGACGCCGGTCGGCATGCCGCCGGCCTTCTCGCGCAGCTCGCTCAGCAGCCGGTCGGCGAGGCGCGCGCCGACCCCGGGCAGACGGGTCAGGCTGGCGCGGTCGCCGGTGGCGATCACCGAGGCGAGGTCGCGCGGCGACAGCCCCGACAGCACCGCCAGCGCCAGCTTGGCGCCGACGCCCTGCACCGTCGTCAGCAGCCGGAACCAGTCGCGCTCGGCCGGATCGGCGAACCCGTAGAGCAGGATCGCATCCTCGCGAACCACCGTCTCCACCAGCACCCGCGCCGTCTCCGGCGGCCGCGGCAGGGCCGCGATCGTGCGCGTGCTGGCCTGCACCAGGTAGCCGACGCCGTGCACGTCCAGCACGCAGCGATCGGCCTCGACCTGGGCCAGCGAGCCGCTCAGCTGGGCGATCATGAAGGTTGGGGCTCCGCCCCAAACCCCGCCAAAGGCGTTGGCCCTTGGAAACGATTCATGCCATGCGCGTCCCGGCCGCGACCCGCAGCGTGGTGGCGCGGTGGTGGGCGTGGCAGATCGCCACCGCCAGCGCGTCCGAGGCATCCGCGCGCCGGATCGTCGCACCCGGCAGCAGGCGCCGGACCATCATCTCGACCTGCTCCTTGCTGGCCGCACCGGTGCCGACCACGGCGCGCTTGACCGCCATCGCGCCGTATTCGGTCACCGCGATCCCGGCCAGGGCCGGCGCCAGCAGCGCCACCCCGCGCGCGTAGCCGAGCTTCAGCGTAGCCGCACCGTTGCGGTTGACGTACGTCTCCTCCACCGCCGCCTCCTGCGGCGCGAGCTCCCGGAACAGCGCCTGCAACGCGTCGTGCAGCTGCTTCAGCCGGTCCGGCACGCTGTCCTCGCCGGCGGTCGCGATCACGCCGTCGGCGACGTGGCGCAGATGGTTGCCGCTCGCCTCCAGCACCCCCCAGCCGGTGAAACGCAGGCCCGGGTCGATCCCGACGATCCGGGTCAGCCGGAGAGCCTCTCGGCGACGGCGTCGGGCAAGTCGTAGTTGGCGTAGACCGATTGCACGTCGTCGTTCTCCTCGAGCGCGTCGATCAGCTTGAGCATGACGACCGCACGCTCCTCGTCGAGCGTGACCAGGGTGCCGGGACGCCACTCGATCCTGGCCGAGTCCGGCGCGCCGAACCGCGCCTCCAGCGCGTCGCGCACCGAGAAGAACGCGTCGATCGCGCAGGTGACCTCGTGCCGCCCGGCATCGCTCTCGGCACTGTCGGCGCCGGCCTCGATCGCCGCTTCCAGCATGTCGTCCTCCGAGGCGCAGCCTGCTGGATAGCTGATCGCGCCGAGTCGGGTGAACAGGAACGACACCGCGTTGCTCTCCCCCATCGTGCCGCCATGCTTAGAAAACGCGGCGCGCACGTCCGAGGCGGTGCGGTTGCGATTGTCGGTCAGCGCCTCGACGATGACCGCGACCCCGGCCGGACCGTAGCCTTCGTAGCGCACCTCGACATAGTCCTCGCCGCCGGCAGCACCCGCGGCCTTCTTCACCGCCCGGTCGATGGTGTCCTTGGGCATGTTGATCTCGCGCGCCGCCGCCATCGCCGCGCGCAGCCGCGGGTTGGCGGCCGCGTCCGGCAGTCCCGACCGCGCCGCCACGGTGATCTCGCGGATGACCTTGGCGAACTGCCGCGCGCGGCGGGCATCCTGCGCCCCCTTGCGGTGCATGATGTTCTTGAACTGCGAATGTCCGGCCATGCGTGTCTCTGGGTGGAGCGCTCATTTGGCGTGAAGCAAGGAAAGGGGGGGGGGGGGGGGGGGGGGGGCCCCGGGCCGGCGCCGAAGGGCCGCGAGCGTCTTTGGGGAAAGATAGAGAGAAA
>CAXUCM010000346.1:0-3976 GCA_964249315.1 uncultured Acetobacteraceae bacterium
TTCAAAGGCTCCGCCTTTGATCGGGGTCCAGGGGTGAAACCCCTGGCCTTGCTTGCCTTCGCGCTCACGCGTGGCGCAGCCGCGGATCGAGCCGGACCGAGACCAGCTCGACCGCGAAGTTCACCAGCACCACGGCCGCCACCAGCAGCAGCACCAGGTCCTGCACCACGAGCAGGTCGCGCTGGTTGATCGCCTCGTCGACCAGGCGGCCGAGCCCGGGCAGGTTGAACACGTTCTCGACGATGATGGTGCCGGTCAGCAGCAGCGGGAACTGGATGCCGATCAGCGTGAGCAGCGGGATCAGCGCGTTCGGCACCGCGTGGCGCCAGAGCGCGGCGTGCCGGGTCAGCCCCTTGGCGCGCGCGGTGCGGACGAAATCCTGTCCCAGCGCGTCCAGCGTGGCGGAGCGCATGAAACGGGCCAGGATCGCCGCCTGCGGCAGCGCCAGCGCCAGCGACGGCAGCACCAGCGCCAGCAGCGCCGCCTCCGGCGCCGGGCTCCAGCCGGGGAACCCGCCGGCGGGCAGCCAGCGCAGCGCCAGCGAGAACACCAGGATCAGCAGCACGCCGCCCCAGAAATCCGGGATCGCCTTGAACAGCTGCGCCGCCAGCATGATCGCGGTGTCGGAGATCCGTCCCTGCCGGCTCGCCGCCGCGACGCCCACCGGGATGCCGATCAGCACCGACAGCGCCAGCGTGATCGCCGCGAGCGGCAGGGTGATGCGCAGCCGGTCGCCGATCAGCTGCGAGACCGGGATGCCGTAGGTGGTGCTGGTGCCGAGATCCAGCCTGAGCAGGCCGCCGATCCAGCGCAGGTAGCGCAGCGGCAGCGGCGCATCGAGGCCGAGCCGGCGGTGCAGGGCGGCGACCGCGTCCGGCCGGGCGTCGATCCCCAGCATGACGGTGGCCGGATCGCCCGGCAGCAGGTTCAGCACCAGGAACACGATGAGCGAGCCGGCCAGCAGGGTGCAGACCATGCCGCCCAGCCTGCCGAACCCATGCCTCACGGTGCCCAGCTCACCCCGGCGACCGGGATCCCGGCGATCGGCTGGTTGTGCCACATGCCGCGCAGGTGCGCGTTCCAGACGCCGTAGCGGGGCGTCGAGAACAGGAACACGTTGGGCTCGTCCTCGGCGAGCTTCTGCTGCAGCTGGACCGACATCAGGTGACGGGCGGCAGGATCGTTGCTGCTCTCGTAGCGCTGGAACAGGGCAGCGAAGCCGGCATCGTGGTAGCCGAAATAGTAGCTCGGCCGGCCATAGATATCGAGATCGTGCGGCTCGGTATGGGCGACGATGGTCGCCTGGTAGGCGGCATGGCCGAACACCTGGGACAGCCATTGCGGCCATTCCACCGGCTTCAGCGTGGCGGCCAGCCCGACCTGCCCGAGATAGGCCGCCACCAGCTCGCCGGTCTTGCGGGCGTAGTCCACCGGCGGCAGGGTGATGGCGATGGTCGTCCCCGGCCTGACCCCGGCGGCCGCGAGCAGCTGCGTCGCCTTGGCCGGATCGAACGGGTAGCGGCCGGACAGGTCGACATAGTCCGGATCGGACGGGCTCATGTGCGAGCCGATCACGGTGCCCTCGCCGTCGCCGATCGCCTGCAGGATCGCGCGGCGGTCGATCGCGTAGGCCAGCGCCCGGCGCACCCGGACGTCGTCGAACGGGTGCTGCGCCTCGTTCAGCGCCATCAGCACCTTGATCGGGAACGTGCCCTTGGCGACGGTGAAGCGGGGATCGCCGCGGAACCGCGCCAGCAGGTCCTGCGTCGGGAAGCTCGGATAGGCGTCGAGCTCGCCGCCCTCGAGCGCGTTGGTCGCGGCCAGCGGATCGCCGATGAAGCGGAACGTCACCGTCGCGATCGCCGGCGTCCGGCCCCAGGCGCCGTCGTTGCGCACCAGCGTCAGGCTGTCGCCGCGACGCCACGACGAGAACCGGTACGGGCCGGTGCCGACCGGACGGGTGGCGTTCCCGGCCGCACTGCCCGGTGCGATCATCGCCGCGTCCGGCCAGGCCATGTCGTAGAGGAAGCTGCCGACCGGACGGCCGAGCGTCACCACCGCCTCCAGCGGCGACGGGCAGTCGACCTGGCGGATCGGGGTGAAGAACTGCTTCTGCGGGTTGGTGCTGTCCTTCGCCGACGCGCGCCCGTAGGAGAAACGCACGATCGTGCAATCGAACGGCGTGCCGTCGTGGAAGCGCACGCCCGGCTGCAGGTGGAAGTCGTAGCGCCGCCCGTCCGGCGAGATCGTCCAGTCGCGCGCCAGCAGCGGCTGCACGTGACCGTCCTGGTCGATCGCGGTCAGGCCCTGGAAGACGTTGCCGTTGGTGATGGAGCGGATCGACTCCGCCGGGTTGGCGGTCGGATCGAGCGTCGGCGGTTCGAGCGCCAGCCCGATCGACAGCGTCGTCTTCGCCGCCGCCGCCAGCGCGGTTCCCGGGACGGGTTCCGCCGCGACCGCGAGCAGCAGGGCGAGCGCCGGCACCGACCGGCCTCGTCCGGCGCCGGCCGACCGCGTGGCCGGAACGAGGCGATCGCGCACGCTGGGATCCTTCACGAGAGCGGGGTGGGCCATACTGCGTCCTGGCGCTTTCCCGTCAACCTCGTGCTCGCCCGTCGCCGGCGGCCGGCGGCTGCGGCCAGGTGATCGGGCCGCGGCGCTGCTCGAACCAGCGCGCCAGCTGCAGCGCCTGCAGGTCGCCGAAGCGTCGCGTGACGATCTGCAGCCCGCTCGGCGTGCCGCCGGCCGAGAAGCCGCAATTCAGCGAGATCGCCGGCTGCTCGGCCATGTTCCAGGGCAGGGTATAGGCGATGTGCTCGAACGGGCGCGCCGGATCATCCAGCGGCGAGGCCCATTCGGCGGGAAAGGCGAGGTTGGGCGTCGTCGGCGACAGCACCGCGTCGACCTGGTCGAACAGGGCGGCGCAGCGGCCGCGCAGCTCGAAGGTGCGGCCGAAACCGGCGATCGCGTCGGGTCCGGAGACGTCCGCGCCGGTGCGCGCCCAGTCGAGGACGTAGGGCAGGATCCTCGCCGCCAGCGCTGGCGGCCTGGCCGCGATGTCGCTCCACGCGCGCGCGCGCCAGTAGACGTCGATGCCGTCCACGATCTCGCGGCTCAGCACCGGACGGACCGGAACCAGCACCGCGCCGCAGCGCTCGAACCGGCGCGCGGCGGCCTCGACCGCGGCGGCGATCTCGGCATCGAGCGGCATGCCGCAGCCGGGATCCTGCATCAGGCCGATCCGCAGGCCCGAGACGTCCGCGAGCGGCAGGTCCCAGTCGATGCGCTGGTCGGGCAGGCTGGTGGCGTCGCGGGAATCCGGCCGCGCCAGCACGTGCATCAGCCGCGCCGCGTCGGCGACGCCGCGCGTCATCGGCCCGGCGCAGCGGCCGGTATAGTACGGGTCGATCGGGATGCGTCCCAGCGACGGCTTGAAGCCGACCAGTCCGCACCAGGCGGCGGGCAGGCGCACCGAGCCGCCGATGTCGGTGCCGACATGCAGCGGTCCGTAGCCGGCCGCCGCGGCGGCCGCGGCGCCGGCGCTCGAGCCGCCCGGGTTCGTGGCGAGATCCCACGGGTTGCGGGCGAGCGGGTGGAAGCTCGACAGGCCGGAGGAGAGCATGCCGAGATCGGGTGCCGTGGTCTTGGCCAGGAGGATCGCCCCGGCCTCGCGCAGGCGTGCCGCCGGCGGCGCGTCCGCCTCGGCCGGGACCAGCTCGGAGCCGGCGGTGCCGAGCGGCACCGGCGTGCCGCGCGTGGCGATCATCTCCTTCAGCGTGACCGGCACCCCGTCCAGCTCGCCGCAGGGCGACCCGCGCTGCCAGCGTCGGGTCGAGTCCGCGGCGGCGGCGAGTGCGCCTTCCGGGTCGTAGGCATACAGCGCGCAGAGATGCGGCTCCCAGGCGGCGCCCCCCCCCCCCCCCCCCCCCCCCCCCCCCGCCCCGGGGGGGCCGCCCCCCGCGCGGGCCGCCGCGCC
>CAXUCM010000347.1:0-3972 GCA_964249315.1 uncultured Acetobacteraceae bacterium
GGCTGCCATCATGTAGCAGTCGGCGCCGAACATGTCGGCGAAGCGCCAGGCGAACTCGGACGGGTTGACCCCGGCGGCGCGGGTCAGCGCTCCCAGCAGCGACACCACGGTCAGCTCGTCGAGCGCGCGCGGAGCGATATGGGTCAGGCTGTGGCGCAGCGTGTTGCCCCAGCCCAGCCCGACCCGCATGCCGTTGCGCAGCGTGCTGTCCAGGTAGGCGCCGATCGTGGCACCGAGCAGGGCGGGCAGCTTGTCCTCGCTCTCCGGCGCCGGGATCACGATCGCCTGGCCGATGCCGAACCGGGTCTCGAGCTGTCGCTCGAGCGCCACGCAGGCGGCGAGCTTCGAGGTCACCCGGATCTGCACCGTGCCGTCCTGCCGGCACGAAGCGAGCATCTTCAGGACGCGGATCCGGCTGATCTGCAGCTTCTCGGCGATCGAGTCCTGGGTCAGCCCCTCCATGTAGTAGAGCCAGGCGACTCGGGTCCGGACGTCGCTGTCCCTGCCGTCGCCCTCGGTCGCGACCGGCTTGAGGCTCTGGTGTCTCGACAAGGTTTCTGCTTCCAATCCGGCACCGAGTGCAGACGCACGATACCATGAGGGCCCGCGATCCGAATGACAGCAGCAATCATCGTCGGCGCCGGCCGGGGTCGGCGCATGGGCGGCCCGATCCCCAAGCAGTATCGCAGCCTCGACAACATCCCGGTGATCCGGCACACGCTCGTCGCCTTCCTGCGCCATCCCGAGATCAGCCAGGTGCAGTCGGTGATCCACCCCGCCGACCTCGACCTCTACGAGGAGGCGACCGCGGGGCTGTCGCTGCCGCCGCCGGTGATCGGCGGCAGCACCCGGCAGGAATCCGTGCGCTTCGGCCTGGAGAGCATCGCCGGCTCGCCGCCCGACAAGGTCATCATCCACGACGCCGTGCGTCCCTTCGTCGAGCAGGAGACGATCAGCGCGGTGATCGCCGCCCTCGAGCACGGTCCCGCCGTGGTCACCGGGCTGAGCGTGCCCGATACGCTCAAGCGCTGTCGCAACGGCATCATCACCGAGACCGTCGACCGCACCAACACCTGGCGGGCGCAGACGCCCCAGGGCTTCCACTTCGCCGAGATCCTCAAGGCGCACGAGGAGGTGCACTACCGCAACCCGATCCACGCAGACCTGACCGACGACAGCCTGGTGATCGAGAGCACCGGCCTGAAGGTCGCCATCATCGAGGGCAGCGACGACAACTTCAAGATCACCACCGAGCGCGACCTGCAGCGCGCCGAGCTGATCCTGCAGCGCGGCCGGCAGGAGAACCATGTCGGCTGGGGGTTCGACTTCAACGCCTTCGGCCCGGGCGACCACGTCGTCATGTGCGGCATCCCGGTCGCCCACCATCAGGGCATCTCGCGCAACCACAACGCCGACATCCCGCTCAACGCAGTCACCGACGCCCTGCTCGGCACCGTCGGCAGCGCCCCGAACGAGGCGCACTTCCAGCCCGACATGCCGGGGTTCCGCGGCCGCACCTCGGACTTCTTCGTCCGACAGGCGGTGTCGCTGGTGTCGATGAAGGGCGGCCGCATCGTCCACCTGGACCTGACCATCCTCACCGCATCGCCGGACATCGCCCCCAGCCACGAGACCATGACCATCCGGCTCGCCTCGCTGCTCTCGATCGATCGCAGCCGGATCAGCATCAAGCAGGCGACCAGCTACCAGGCCGGATACTACGGACGCGGCGACGGCATCGGCGCGCAATGCCTGGTGACGACGCAGTTTCCGGCGCTTTAAGGTAGCGGGGGGGCGCCGCCCCGCACCCCGCCGGGGGCAGCGCCCCCGGACCCGCATCACTCGGAGCTCTATGGGCGAGGCTCGGCCTGCATCTGGTCTGTTTGGTTGGGTGCTTGCGTTGCTGGCGCTGGTCGGGCAGCTGGCGCTTGGCGCCATGCTGCCCCCGGATGAGGCGCGAACCGAGGTCGCCACACTTGCCGTGCTGTGCCGGGCGGATATGCCGCCGGCGCCGCATGGGGAGCAGCGGCATCATCGACACGTCGCCGCCTGGGCGCTCTGCCCAGTCGCCGTTGCCTCCGCGATCCTGCTGGCCTCCTGCCCGTTGCTGCCCCTGGCCGCGGTCGGGACGGTGCTGCGCCGGCACGCGCCGCAGGCGGCACGCGCACCGCCCTCGCATGCCTCGCATCTCGGCTTTCCGCGCGGTCCGCCCATCCCGGCCTGAGTTCCCGGCTGCTCCCGAACTCACGCTCGCAGGATGGTCTCCTATGCACTCCTCTCGTCTGGTGCCGGCCGCGCTCGCGGCCGCCGCACTGCTCGCCGCGCGCCCGGCGCCGGCCCACGTCATCGCCGGCGCCCGCGTCTTCCCGGTCACGCTGACCTTCGACGATCCCGGTGTCTCCGACGAGGCATCGCTTCCCGCCTTCACCTACAGCCGCAGCGGCGCCGATGGCGGCACGGGGCCGACCCACGAGGTCGATCTCGGCTTCGAATACGACAAGACGATCACGCCGACGACGGCGCTGATCTTCAATGACGGCTACGACATCCAGCAGACCGATGGCGCGAAGACGCAGACCGGCTTCGAGAACCTCGTCGTCACCGGCAAGTGGCAGGCCTGGACCGACGCCGCGCACGAGTTCGTCGTCTCGCTCGGCGTCATCCGCGAGCTCGGCGGCACCGGCACCACCCATATCGGCGCCGACCATTACGGCTCCACTGCGCCCACCGGCTATTTCGGCAAGGGACTGGGCGACCTGCCGATCGGCCTGCTGCGGCCGCTCGCGGTCACCGGCGAGCTCGGCTACACCATCGCCGACAAGGGACTGAAGGCGATCCCCGCCGCCCCGCAACCGTTCGGTGCGGCGATCGACACCCAGTTCAACACCGGCAACAACAATGCCTGGTCGGGCGCGCTGTCGCTGCAATACAGCATCCCCTACCTGCAATCCCAGGTCCGGGATGTCGGCCTGCCGGGATGCCTCGGCGACATGATCCCGATCGTCGAGTTCACCTGGTCCTCGCCGGCCTCCTCGCCGAGCAGCCAGGGCACGAGCTGGACCGCCGCTCCCGGCATCCTCTATCTGGCGCAATGGGGCGAGATCGGCCTGGAAGCGCTGATCCCGCTCGACAGGACCGCCGGCACCAATGTCGGCGCCGTCGGGCTGGTGCATTTCTTCTTCGACGACCTGTTTCCCGGCAGCGTCGGCAAGCCGGTGTTCCCGTGAGGCGGCTCGCCTCCCTCGTCGCCGGGCTGGCGCTCTGCGCCGGGCCGGCCTCGGCGCACGCCTTCCTGCGCAGCGCCGAGCCGGCCGTCGGCAGCACGGTCCGCCTGGCGCCGGGACGGGTGGTGATCGAGTTCACCGAAGGCATCGAGCCGGACTTCAGCACGATCACGGTGCAGGACGGCGCCGACGCCCGCGTCGATACCGGCGCCGCCCACCTCGCCGGGAACGACCACCGCCTTGCCGTCGCGCTGAAGCCGATCGGCCCGGGCACCTACACCGTCACCTGGCACGCGACCGCGACCGACACGCACAAGACCCAGGGCCGCTTCCGCTTTACCGTGGCGGCAGTGCCGTGAACGATGGCGGTGCGGCGACGGCGTTGGTGCTGCAGGGCGGCCTGCCGCTGCTGCTGGCGCGCGTGCTCGCCGTCGCCGCCCTGCTCTCGCTCGGCGGCACGCTCTGCGTGCGGGCGTTCGTCGTCGCACCGGCATTGGCGCGGATGCCGCCCGACTGCCGCGCCCTGGTGAAGCGCGCGCTGCGGCATCTCGCCGTCGGCAGCCTAGTCGCGACCATGCTCGGCCTCACCGGCTGGACCGTGCTGCAGACGGCGGCAATGGCCGAGGCGACGGGCACGGCACAGACGCTCGCGGCGCTGCCCGCGGTGCTGCGTCATACCAGCTTCGGACGCCTGGTGCTGCTTCAGCTCGGCCTGGCCGGAGGCGTGGCTGCGGCCTTGGCCTCGCGC
>CAXUCM010000348.1:0-3954 GCA_964249315.1 uncultured Acetobacteraceae bacterium
AGCTGCCGCAGCGCGGCTATGTCCGGCAGGAGGCGATCGGGCTGGACCTGTTCCTGGCCAACCGGTTCGGCAAGGTTTTCGCATGAAGACGGTTTACTAATCGTCAGTGAGCGCGGAGAATGGCTGCGTTGACGTTAATTTAACGCTAGGCAGTCCGGCACCAGGGCCGGAACCCGATCGGCGGGGCGCCTCGCGATAGCCTGCCCGTCAGCCGCCGGCCCGATGCCGGCGCCCTCGAGGGAGGTCATGCGCCGATCCCACCCGCTTCCCGGCAACGCGCCGTCCCCAGGGTCGATCCAGCCCGGCCTCGATCCCGACGCGCTCGAGCACTATGCCGCCATCGCCGGCGCGATCTGCGATGCCAGCCGCGTGCTGGTGATCCAGTTGGCACCGCCGGAACCGGCGCGCGTCGTGCTTGCCCGAGGCTTCGAGCGGCGGCCTCCGCAGGCCGAGCCGATCCTGCGCCTGCATCTCGACCGTGGCCGGCGGGACGAGGCGTTCGAGACCAGGCTGGCCGAGGTCCTGCCCGCCGGCGATCCGTGGGCCGGCTGGCATTGCTGCAGCGTCGCCCTCCGCGACGAGGCCGCGCACGTCACCGGCCTGCTCTGCGTGCTGCGCGAACACGAGCTGCCGTCCCGCATCGGCGCCGCAATGGCCGCCCTCGGCATCCGGCTTGCCGCCTTCCTGCGCGCCGCCGGCCGCGAACGAAGGCTCGCGGACACCATGAGCGAGCTCGCCTGGCTGTGCGACCCGCCCGGCACCGTGCTCTGGTGCAACCGCGCCTTCAGCGAGCGTCTCGGCGAGGGACCGGCCCGCCAAGCCTTCCTCGCCCGCTGGCCGCAGGCGGCGACGCACGGAGAGCCGGTGCCCGCCCGTCTCGATGCGGACCGCAGCGGCTGGTTCAGCACCCGCATCCTGCCGGCGGGTCCGCAGGGTGCCCCAGGCCGCACCGCCGGTCGCTCGACAGCCCGCTCGACGCCGCAGTTCGGTTTCGCCACCGAGATCACCGCCCTGATCGAGGCCGAGATCGAACTCGCCCGTCTCGGTCCGTTGCGCGAGCCGCCACGGTCGAGCCTCGCCGCTTTCGAGCGCGCCCTCGGCGGCATCGCCGAGCGGATCGGGCGGCGGCTGCCTCGCGGTCCGACGCTGCAGGTGCGCGCTCCCCACGACCGCAGGATCGATGTGCGCTGCGAGGCGCAGCGGCTCGAAGCCGCCCTGCTCGACGTGGCGCTGGCCTGCGCCGCCGCGCCGGATCCGGGCGTGCTCACGATGGAACTGTCGTCCGCGTCCCCGGATCGGGCCGTGCTCACCCTGACCCACGACGACCCGTCGCGGCTGCCGCCGCTCTCGGCCCTGCCGATGCTCGAGGACCTGCTGCGGCGTTGCGGCGGCCGCGCCGAGCCGTCGCCGCGGACCGGGCTGCGCATCCTGCTGCCGCTGCACCGCCCGGCGAACGCGGAACACCCGGTCGATCCCGCCAGGATCCTGGTGGTGGATGACGAGGCGGTGGTGCGCATGCTGGTGGTCGACCTGCTGCGCGAGCGCGGCCATACCGTGCAGGAGGCGGAGGACGCCTTCGCCGCCATGGCGATGGTGCAGGAGGGCGGCGAGATCGATCTGATGATCACCGATATCGGCCTGCCGGGCGGCTTCGACGGCTCCACCCTGGCCCGACGCACCCGACAGCTCCGCCCCGAGCTGCCGATCCTGTTCATCACCGGCTACGCGTTCGGCACCAACAACGACGTGACCCTCGAGCCCGGCATCCCGGTGCTGACCAAGCCGTTCACCCTCGGCGCGCTGTCGGCCCGAATCGCCGAGCTGCTGCCCAGCTAGCAAGGCCCGGGCACGAGTCGGGTGGCCGTGGGGAGCCTGTGCAAAGCGGGGAGCGAACCCGCAGGCCGTTGTCGCGGCTCGGCCTCGCGGACCCCTCTCGCAGATCGTTGTTGAAACCGGACGCAAACATCATCTAGTGGTTGTAGCCGCAGTGTCGCCGAGATCTAGCGTTGGCGCTCGCCTCTCACGGAGATCTTGATGACCTTGCACGAAGCCCAGGACGCCGCCGCCGTCGATCTGCTCGCGGGCGCGGTGCAGTTGCGCGGCCACCATCAGGTCCGTGTCGACCGCTCGCGCGACGCCCTGATCACCGATTTCGGCCGCGCCACCCTGGACAACCGCTACCTGCTGCCAGGCGAGAGCTACCAGGACCTGTTCGCCCGCGTCGCCAGCGCCTACGGCGACGACGCGGCGCATACCCAGCGGATCTACGACTACATCTCCCGGTTCTGGTTCATGCCGGCGACTCCGGTGCTGTCGAACGGCGGCACCACCCGCGGCCTGCCGATCTCCTGCTTCCTCAACGAGGCATCCGACAGCCTCGAAGGCATCCTCGGTCTGTGGAACGAGAATGTCTGGCTCGCCTCCAAGGGCGGCGGCATCGGCTCGTACTGGGGCAATCTTCGCTCGATCGGCGAGAATGTCGGCCGCAACGGCAAGACCTCCGGGGTGATCCCGTTCATCCGGGTGATGGACAGCCTGACGCTGGCGATCAGCCAAGGCTCGCTGCGTCGCGGCTCGGCGGCGGTCTACCTGCCGGTCTCGCATCCGGAGATCGAGGAGTTCATCGAGATGCGCCGTCCGACCGGCGGCGATCCGAACCGCAAGGCGCTGAACCTGCATCACGGCATCCTGATTCCGGACGCGTTCATGCGCGCGGTCGAGGCGGACGCCGAATGGGTGCTGACCTCGCCCAAGGACGGCGCGCATATCCGCAAGGTGTCGGCGCGCTCGCTGTGGATCCGCATCCTCACCGCGCGGATGGAACAGGGCGAGCCGTACATCATCTACTCGGACCACGTGAACAGCGCCCGGCCCGACCATCACAAGCTGGCCGGCCTCGAGGTGAAGACCTCGAACCTGTGCTCGGAGATCATGCTGCCGACCGGCATCGACCAGCACGGCCAGCAGCGCACCGCGGTCTGCTGCCTGTCCTCGCTGAACCTGGAGACCTGGTTCGAGTGGAAGGACCATCCGCTGTTCATCGAGGACGTGATGCGCTTCCTCGACAACGTGCTGAGCGACTTCATCGCGCGCGCCCCGGACGAGATGGCGCGGGCCAAGTATGCGGCCGCGCGCGAGCGCTCGGTCGGGCTCGGGGTGATGGGCTTCCACAGCTTCCTGCAGTCCCTCGGCATCCCGTTCGAGAGCGTCATCGCCAAGGTCTGGAACAAGCGCATGTTCGCGCAGCTGCGCAGCCAGGCCGACGCCGCCTCGCGCATGCTGGCCGAGGAGCGCGGCGCCTGCCCGGACGCGGCGGAGTACGGCGTGCAGGAGCGCTTCTCGCACAAGATCGCGATCGCGCCGACCGCCTCGATCTCGATCATCGCCGGCAATGCGAGCCCTGGCATCGAGCCGATCGCCGCCAACGTGTTCCTGCAGAAGACGCTGTCGGGCTCGTTCACGGTGCGCAACCGCCACCTGCACAAGCTGCTGATCCAGAAGGGCCGCGACACCGACGAGGTCTGGTCCTCGATCACGCTGAGCAAGGGCAGCGTGCAGCATCTCGACTTCCTCACCCAGCAGGAGCGCGACGTCTTCAAGACCGCCTTCGAGCTCGACCAGCGCTGGGTGGTGGAGCACGCCGCCGACCGCACGCCCTACGTCTGCCAGAGCCAGTCGGTGAACCTGTTCCTGCCGGCCGACATCCACAAGCGCGACCTGCACCAGATCCACATGCTGGCCTGGAAGCGCGGGCTGAAGTCGCTGTACTATTGCCGCTCGCTGTCGATCCAGCGCGCCGACACGGTCAGCGACATGCTCGACAAGATCGAGGTGCTGCCGCCGGTCAAGAAGCTTGCGCCCGAGCCGATCGCGTATGACGAGTGCCTGGCTTGCCAGTAGAAGGCCAGGGCTGAGGATGTGACTCTATCGCGGAAGGGCAATGATGTGGGGGGG
>CAXUCM010000349.1:0-3953 GCA_964249315.1 uncultured Acetobacteraceae bacterium
GTCGAGGGCGGCATGCGGCGCCTGCCCGAGGCGATGGCCGCCCTGGCCGAGCGCCGCGGCGTCACGCTGCGCACGGGCAGCCCGGTCGCCGAGATCCTGGTCGCACGCGGTCGCGCTTGCGGCGTGCGGCTGGCCGGCGGCGAGCGGCTCGAGGCCGACCTCGTGCTGTGCAACGCCGACGCCCAGGCGGTCGCCGCCGGCGCCTTCGGTGCCGCCTGCCAGCGCGCCGTGGCGACGCTGCCGGACGCGATGCGCTCGCTGTCGGCGATGACCTGGGCGATCGAGGCACCGACCGGCGGCTTCCCGCTGGACCGACATAACGTGTTCTTCTCGGACGCGCCGGGCTCGGAGTTCGAGGAGATCTTCGACCGGCGCGCATTGCCGAGCCGGCCGACGGTGTATGTCTGCGCGCAGGATCGCGGTGACGGGCCCGCGCCGGCTTCGGGTGCGGCGGAGCGTCTGCTATGCCTGACCAACGCGCCGGCGACCGGCGATCGCCATCGCTTTTCCAGCTCGGAGATCGAACGATGCGAGACCAGGATGATCGCGGCGATGCGCCGCTGCGGCCTGTCTCTGGGGACGCCGGGCGTGAAGATCGCGACGACGCCGAGCGACTTCGCGCTCCTGTTCCCGGCGACCGGAGGGGCGCTGTACGGTCCGGCCTCGCACGGCTGGATGGCGTCGTTCCGGCGGCCGGGCGCACGCTCGCGTCTGCCTGGGCTGTACCTGGCGGGGGGCAGCGTGCATCCGGCGCCGGGACTGCCGATGGCGGCACTCTCGGGACGGCTGGCGGCGGCGTGCGCGATCGCCGACCGTGCTTCGACGCCGCGGTGGCGCCCGGCGGCTATGTCTGGTGGTACGGCGACGCGCTCAGCGACGACGGCCGTCTCGGGCTGACGCTGATCGCCTTCGTCGGCAGCGTGTTCTCGCCCTATTACGCGCGCGCCCGCCGCCGCGACGCGCACGCCGATCCCGGACAGTTCTGCGCGCTGAACGTGTCCCTCTACGGCGCCCGCCGGCGCTGGTCGATGACCGAGCACGGGCGACGCGGCGTCGTGCGCGGGGCCGACCTGCTCGGCATCGGCCGCAGCCTGGTGCAATGGCAGGACGACGCGCTGATCTTCGAGATCGACGAGTTCGCGTCACCGCTGCCGCGACGCATCCGCGGCCAGGTGCGGGTGCATCCGCAGGCGCTCACCGGCCACACGGTGACGCTGGACGCGGCGGGGCGGCATCGCTGGCGGCCGATCGCGCCCGCCGCCTGGGTCGAGGTCAGCCTGGAACAGCCGTCGCTGCGCTGGAGCGGCGTCGGCTACCTCGACAGCAACGACGGCGACGAGCCGCTGGAAGCCGCCTTCTCGCGCTGGGACTGGGCACGCGCGCCGCAGCGAAGCACCACCGCGATCGTCTATGACGTGACGACGCGCGACGGCGCCGACCGCGCGGTGGCGCTCCGCATCGACCGAAGCGGCGGCGTCGCGGCGCAGCTCCCGCCGCCGCGCGCGGCCCTGCCGCGGACGCGCTGGCGGCTGCCGCGCTCGGTGCGCGCCGATGCCGGGCAGGCTGCCCGCCTGATCCGCACCGTGCAGGATTCGCCCTTCTACGCGCGGTCGGTGGTCGGCACGCATCTGTTCGGCGAGCGCGCGCACGCGATGCATGAGAGCCTCGATCTCGACCGCTTCCGCGCGCCGTGGACACAGGCGATGCTGCCGTTCCGGATTCCCCGGGCGCTGGTCTGACAGCAAGCCAAGGGGCGTTGCTCCTTAAACCCCATCAAAGGCGGAGCCTTTGAAGTCCTTTCGTTGTTTCCGCTCATACGGGGAGCACAGAGAGCATGGGAGACACGCACATGCGCCTGCGCTGGAAGACGCTGTTTCCGGGCACTTCCGCCTACGAGAGATTCGAGCACGGCATCATGCTGGTGCTGACCGGCGCGATCGTCATCCTGGTGGCGCTGGCGACGGTGCATCTGGTCGTCGGCGTGGCCGAACTGGTGTTCGGCGATCGTCTCAACCCGAGCAACACCGCCGTGTTCCAGAGCGTGTTCGGCATGTTCTTCACCGTGGTGATCGGGCTGGAGTTCAAGCACTCGCTGGTGGTGTCGAGCAGCCAGGAGAGCGTGGTGCGGGCGCGATCGATCATCCTGATCGGCATGCTCGCCACCGTGCGCAAGTTCATCGTGCTCGATCTCGCCACCGTCAAGGCGATCGAGCTGTTCGCCATCGCCGCCGCGATCCTCGCCCTGGGCGTGGTCTACTGGCTGGTGCGCGACCAGGACCGCCGCACCATCGCAGCGCACGCCGCAGGCGCCCTGGAACATCCCTGACGGTCACGCGAACAAACGGATTCTCAAGGCTTCGCCTTGAGCGGGTCCAGGGCAGCGCCCTGGCCTTGAAGCCGTTCAGCGCGGCTCGAGACCCGGATGCACCGAGAACGCCGCCCCGGTCCGCTGACGCACCTCCGCGAGCGACGTCCCTGGGGCCAGATCGACCAGCGTCAGGCCCGGCCGTGCCACGTCGAAGACGCAGAGATCCGTCACCACCAGGTCGACGACGCCGGCGCCGGTCAGCGGCAGCGTGCAGTGCTCGAGGATCTTCGGCTCGTCCTTGGCGGTATGCTCCATCAGCACCACGACCCGCGCCACTCCGGCGACGAGGTCCATCGCGCCGCCCATCCCCTTGACCATCTTGCCGGGGATCATCCAGTTGGCGAGATCGCCGTTGGCGGCGACCTGCAAGCCGCCCAGGATCGACAGTGCGATGTGACCGCCGCGAATCATCGCGAAGCTCGCCGCGCTGTCGAAGAAGCTGGTCTTGGCGAGCTTGGTGACGGTCTGCTTGCCGGCATTGATCAGGTCGGCATCCTCGTCGCCCTCGTAGGGAAACGGCCCGATGCCGAGCATTCCGTTCTCGGAATGCAGCGTAATTTCCATCCCCTCGGGGATGTGGTTGGCGACCAGCGTCGGGATGCCGATGCCGAGATTGACGTAGGTGCCGTCCTGCAGCTCGCGCGCGGCGCGAGCCGCCATCTGGTCGCGGGTCCATGGCATGGGCGTCGTCTCCTCAAGCCGCCGGCCGCGGCCGCAGCGTGCGCTGCTCGATCCGCTTGTGGAGGTGTTCAAGCGGCAGGATCCGTTTGACGAAGATCCCCGGCGTCACGATGCTGTCGGCATCGAGCGATCCGGCCTCGACCAGCTCCTCGACCTCGGCGACGGTCACCCGGGCCGCCGTCGCCATCACCGGATTGAAGTTGCGCGCCGTCATCCGGTAGACGAGGTTCCCCTCGATGTCGCCGCGATAGGCATGGACGATGGCGAGGTCGGCGAACAATCCGGTCTCCATCACGTAGTCGCGGTCGTTGAAGCGGCGAGTCTCCTTGCCCTGGGCCGCCTCGGTGCCGGCCCCGGTCGGCGTGAAGAAGGCCGGGATCCCGGCGCCGCCGGCGCGGATGCGCTCGGCGAGCGTGCCCTGCGGGTTGAACTCGATCTCGAGCCGGCCGGAGAGATATTGCTGCGCGAACAGCTTGTTCTCGCCGACATAGGAACTGACCATCTTTCGCACCTGCCGTTGCTCCAGAAGGAGGCCGAGCCCGGCGCCGTCGATGCCGGCGTTGTTGGAGATGATCGTCAGGTCGCGCACCCCGCTGCGCCGGATCTCCTCGATCAACGCCGCCGGGATCCCGCATACGCCGAAGCCGCCGGCCATGATGGTCATGCCGTCCTGCAGCAGACCGGCGAGCGCCGCGCCGGCGTTCGGGTAGAGCTTGCTGACCGCCATCCTGATCCTCCCGCCTCGTTCCGCATGCCACGATCAAGGCCGTGATCGCGACGGCGCCTTCCAGCCCGGGTACTGCCCAGGTCGCGGACGAGCCCCCCGTCGCTGCGCCGATATGCCGGCTTGCCTTGGCAGCAAAGCATGCCGCAGCCGGATCAACCATAGGCGCATGCGGCGGCG
>CAXUCM010000350.1:0-3951 GCA_964249315.1 uncultured Acetobacteraceae bacterium
GATGTAGCGATAGGGATTGATGCCGGCCGCCTGCACGCGCCCGTCCCAGACGTAGCGGTAGACGTCGCTGGACAGGAAGGCCGGCGCCGCCAGCACCGGCAGGCGCATCGCCGCCGCCACCGCCAGCACCAGCCAGAGCGAGCCGCGGGTCGGCGCCGCGCGCAGCACCAGCCGGCAGGCGAGCAGATAGATCAGGCCGGCGATCCCGGCGATCGCCACGAACCGGTTGGTCAGCGCCACCGAGCCGACATTGACGGCGCCCGGCACGTGCAGCGACAGGCCGAACCCGATGAGGCCGACCAGCAGCGCCCCCAGCAGCGCCAGCCTCATACCAACGGCCTGAAAGATCGACGGGTCGGAGACAAGGATGGATTCTCAAGGCTGAGCCTTGAGCGGGTCCAGGGCAGAGCCCTGGCCTTCGCTGGCTTACAGCCAGCAACCATCGGCATCAATGCCCGCCTCCGAGACCGAGCCGTTCGATGCAGGCCCGCGTCGCCGGCGCCGGATAGGCGTCCGCCCCTGCCGCCGCCGGCCCGGCGAGCAGACGCTGCAGCGCCGCGCCGTCATCGACGTCGTGCCAGGGCGGCAGCTCGACGACCGGCAGGCCGATCGAGGCGGCGCGCGCGCGGGTCTGCGCCGCCACCTGCCCGGTGCTCCAGTCGACCGCCTCGAACAGCGTCGCGTGCACGGCCTTGAGGCCGAGCACGTAGTAGCCGCCATCCTCCGCCGGACCGAGCACGGCGCGGTCGCCGGGCCGGCCCAGCTCCAGCGCCAGCCGGGTCAAAATCGCGGTCGGCAGGGTAGGGCCGTCGGAGTTCAGCACGCAGGCGGCGCCGTAGCCCCGCTGCAGCAGCGTCCGCAGCGCATGCAGCAGGCACCGGCCGAAGCCGTGCACGCCGGCCGGCATCTCGCCGCTGCCGTCGGCCAGCAGCAGCGTCGTCGACGCGGCGAGATGGCCGTCGAACAAGGCTTCCAGCCCGGCCGGCGCGTAGGCGACGTAGCCCGCGATCGCGGCGGTGCGTGCGGCGAGGGCGATGTTCTCGGTGGTGTCGCGCAGGAAGGCGGCACTCATCGCGGCGGCCTGGTCGGGGGTCAGCGGCGGCACCAGGCGGGTCTTCGAGAAGCCGGAGCGCGGCGCCTTGGCCATCACCGCGATGGCGCAGCAGTCGCGTCGCTCGGACGGCCTCATGCGCCGGTCAGGATCCGCTGAACCAGTTATAGCCGCGATCCTCCCAGAACCCGCCCGGACGACGGTTGGTAACGTACAACGTCGTGACGAATTTGGGGTTCTTGAAGCCGAGCTTGGTCGGGATCCGGATCTTGAACGGATAGCCGTATTTCGCCGGCAGGATGTTGCCGCGCTGATGCGTGGCGATCAAGGTCTGCGGATGCAGCGCCGTCGGCATGTCCATGCCGCCGTAATAGCCGTCGGCGCACTCGTAGCCGACATAGGAGGCGGTCAGGTCGGCGCCGATCCGGCGCAGGAAGCTGCCCAGCGTCGGGCCGCCCCATTCGCCGATATAGCTCCAGCCCTCGACGCAGATGTGGCGGGTGATCATCGATGTCTGCGGCAGCCGGTCGAAATCGGCCACGCGCCAGGGACGCTTGTCGGCGATGGCACCGGCGAGCGAGAGCCGGTAGCTGTCCGCCTCCAGCCTGGGCACCTGGTCGGGGCCGTAATAGGCATTGAACCGGTCGGCGGGCGAGAGCGCGCTGCGCGGGAAGATGCGCGCGAGCTGGTCGTGGCTGAACAGCGCCGCCTGCACCCGGTCGTTCCACAGCGAGACCGCCTCGAGCGCGCGCTGCACCGCGTCGGCGTCGCTGATGTCGCATCCGGTCAGCATGGTCAGCGCTCCGAGGCTGAGGCCGCGGCCGAGCAGGGTGCGCCGGGCCAGGAGGTCGCGCATGCTCATTCGCCGGCATGCCCCTTGGCCTGCGGCCTGGCATGCGGCCTGGCATGCGGCTTGGCGACGGCGCGGCCCAGCGTCATCGCCACCAGCGTCTTCGGCACCAGCGCCACCAGGACGACATGCACCACCAGGAACGCGACGATGGCGACCATGAAGCTGAAATGCACCACGCGGGCGAACGCGAAGCCGCCCAGCAGCCAGCTCAGCCAGCCGAGCTGCACCGGCTTCCAAATCGCCAGGCCGGAGACGATCATCATCAGGATGGCGAACAGCACGCCCCAGTAGAACACCTTCTGCACCATGTTGTAGGTGCCGAGATGGTGGTCGAGCCGGAACCGCGCCGCGTCGATGAAGTCGGCGAGGAAGGCGCGCGGCCAGACCGGCAGGAAGTCGCGCCGGAAATGGCCGCTGAACAGGCCGTGCAGCGCATACAGCCCGACGCTCGCGGCCAGCAGCCACATGCCCGCCAGGTGCCACAGGATCGCGTTCGCGGTGCCGGATTCGCCGTGCTGGGCATAGGAATAGTCGGTGTCGCCGCCCAGCGTCGCCCAGAGCGGAAAGGTGAAGGGCAGGATCGGCGCGTCGTTGTAGATGCGCCAGCCGCTGCCGATCATGATCACGATGGCAAGCGCGAACAGCCAGTGCATCAGCCGCCGGATCAGCGGATGGCGCTGTTCCTCCAGCCCGTCCGCGCGCTCGCTCATGCCTCGATCTCCAGCCCGCTCGAAACGAGGCTCGCGCGCGCCGCGTCGCTGCCCAGGAATTGCATGAACGCGGACGCGTTGCGGCTCAGCACGTGCTTGGCGAACGCGGCCTGGTAGCGCACCGGCGGGTAGGCCGTATCCGGCAGCGTCACCGCCGTCGAGAAGCCGGCGCTGCGCGCCTCGGTCGACAGCACCAGCCCGAGCGCCACCTGGCCATGCGCCAGCAGCCAGGCGACCCCGCCGGTATCGACCTCGCCGACCAGCCTGCCGGCCAGCGCCTGCTGCAGCCCGAGTCGTCGCAGCAGCGCGGGCGTGTCGACGATCGCGTTGGCGCTCGGATCCGGGGCGCCGAGCCGCCCGCCCGCGAGCGTGGCCACGAGCCGGTCCGGCCCGACCGCAGCCGCCCCCGGCTGCCGTCGCGCGACCAGCAGCCGGTTGCGCCAGAGGCCGACCCCGGGCTGCGGCCGCACCAGCTTCGCAGCCGCGAGCTGCTGCACCACCTCGACCAGGCTGACCAGGATGTCGTCGCGTTCGTTGCGCACCAGCTGTGCGGCCATCAGCGGCGCCGGCGCGCACAGCACGCGCAGGTCGACCCCGGTGCGCCGCCGGAACAGCTGGCCCAGCCGCTGCAGCGGATCGCGCAGCGCCGGGTCGCAGAACAGCACCACGTCGGGCGCATCGACGAAGGCGGCGCGCGCCGGCGCCGAGGCGAGGCCGGCCGCGGCCGCGAGGCCGGCCAGGCGCAGCACGCCTCGTCTTGCCATCGGCAGGTCGCCGCCCACGAGCCCCATGCGCTGTTCCCGTTCGGTCGCGCATCCGCGCTTCAGTTGACGCCGGGTCGGCGATACAGTTCGCCGATCTCCCGGAGTTGCTTGATGACCGCAGCGCTACGCAGCCGTTTCATGATCGAACGACTGGCCTCGTCGCGTCTACCGCAGATCGTTCGTCGCCGGATGGCGGAGGTTACAGGCATCGCCCTGGCGGTCGCGGCCATCGTCGTGCTCGCCGCCCTGGTCTCATATGACCCGCACGATGCGTCCTTCGACACGGCGAGCCAGGCGGCGCCGGACAACCTGATCGGACCGCCCGGCGCGATCGCGGCCGACCTGCTGATCCAGGGACTCGGGCTGGCGGCGCTGCTGCTGCCGCTGGCGATGCTGGGCTGGGCCTGGCGGATCGGCTCGCAGCGCGGCCTGACCGCGCCGACTCTGCGGCTGATCGCGCTGCTCGGCGCGCTGCCCGCCGGCGCCGCCACGCTGTCCGGGGCGCTGCTGCTGCTGCATCGGCCCGCCTTGTCCTGGCCTGGGCCGGCCGGACTCGGCGGCGCCGTCGGCGAG
>CAXUCM010000351.1:0-3946 GCA_964249315.1 uncultured Acetobacteraceae bacterium
CATCACCAGCCAATCCCTAGGTGATCATATGAACTTTGCGATCAGGAGACTAGAGCATCATCCGATCAGATGGAATCATCTGATTGGATAAAGATGCTCGCCAAAACAACGAGCCGGAGCGGGTTCCGTGAGCGAACGCGAACGGAAACGCTCCAGAGCGGGCGAGAGGCCTTGCGGCGCGCCATGGCGAACGGAACATGCTCCAGGGTGCGTCGGCCGTGCTGAAGCAGGGGGCGGCGATGCGGATCCAGCCGTTCCTGGTGATGGACGTCATCGCCCGCGCCAATGCCCGGCAAGCCGCGTTACCGCCTGGCGCACCCGGGGTGATCCGCATGGAGGTCGGCCAGCCCGGCACCGGCGCGCCGCGCGGTGCCGTGGAAGCCGCCGCACGCGCCCTGGGTGCTGGCCACGCGCTCGGCTACACCGAGGCATTCGGCCTGCCGAGCCTGCGCGTCCGCATCAGCGCGCACTACCGCGCCTTCTACGCGACCGAGGTCGCTGCCGGCCGGATTGCGGTCACCACCGGGGCTTCGGCCGGCTTCCTGATCGCGTTCCTGTCCGCGTTCGATGCCGGCGACCGGATCGCGCTGACGACGCCGTACTACCCGCCCTACGTCAATATCCTCGCCGCCCTCGGCATGGTGCCGGTGCTGCTGCCGGGCACGGCCAAGACGCGTTTCCAGCCGACGATCGAGATGCTGGAGGCGATGCAGCCGCCGCCGGACGGACTGATCATCGCCTCCCCCTGCAATCCCGCCGGCACGACGCTGGCAGCGAACGAGCTCGAGGCGCTGGCGCGCTGGTGCGATGGACACGGGGTGCGGCTGATCTCCGACGAGATCTATCACGGCCTGAACTGGGAGGCGCCCCCGGCGACGGCGGCTTCGTTCAGCGACAGTGCCATCATCGTCCACAGCTTCTCGAAATACTGGAGCATGACCGGTTGGCGCGTCGGCTGGCTGGTGCTGCCGCAGGACCTGCTGCGCGCCGCCGAGCGGCTGAAGCAGAACCTTTTCATCAGCGCGCCGCATATCTCGCAGCTGGCAGCCGAGGCGGCGTTCGATTGCACCGACGAGATCGAGGCCAACCTCGCACGCTATCGGCGCATCCGGACGCACCTGCTGCGGGAATTGCCGGCGGCCGGTTTCGGCGTGCTGAGCCCGGCGCAGGGCGCGTTCTACCTGTATGCGGACATCTCCGCACGCAGCACCGACAGCGTCGCGTTCGCCGCACGCCTGCTCGACGAGGTCGGGGTGGCGGTCACGCCGGGGGTGGATTTCGATATGCGGCAGGGGCACCGGTTCGTGCGCTTGTCGTATTGCGGCGCCGAGCCCGACATGATCGAGGCGCCGCAGCGTCTGGCGCGCTTGCGCGACTGAGCCCTGGAGGGGGAGAAAGGCCAGGGCTCCGCCCTGGACCCGCCAAAGGCTTCGCCTTTGGAAACCTCTTATAGATGGATTCTCAAGGCGAGCCTTGAGCGGGTCCAGGGCAGAGCCCTGGCCTAGGCTTTCCTTACGGCAGATGGTTACCGCCGGTGACGCCGTAGATCTCGGCGGTGACGTAGCTCGATTCCTGGGAGGCCAGCAGGACGTAGATCGGGGCGAGCTCGGCCGGCTGGCCGGGGCGGCCGATCGGCGTTTGCGCGCCCAGGCTCGGGATCTTGTCCTGCGGCTGGCCACCGCTCGGCTGCAGCGGGGTCCAGACCGGGCCGGGGGCAACCGCGTTGACGCGGATGCCCTTGCCGGCGATCTGCTTGGCCAGTGCCTTGGTGAAGGCCACGATCGCCGCCTTCGTGGACGCATAATCGAGCAGCGTCGGCGAGGGCTGGTAGGCCTGGATCGAGGTCGTGTTGATGATGCTGGCACCCGGCGGCATCAGCGGGATCGCTTCCTGGCAGAGCCAGAACATTGCCGTCACGTTGGTCCGGAACGTCGCTTCGAACTGCTCGGTGGTGAGCTCGGCGATCTCGGTGACCGCGGTCTGCTTGCCGGCGACGTTGACCAGGATGTCGAGGCCGCCGAGCTGCGCGTGCGCCTCGCGGACCAGCTTGCGGGCGAACGTCTCGTCGGAGATGTCGCCGGGCAGGGCGATCGCCTTGCGGCCGGCCTCGCGGATCAGACCGATGACCTCGGCGGCGTCGCGTTCCTCGGCGGCGAGGTAGCTCAGCGCGACGTCGGCGCCCTCGCGGGCGTAAGCGATCGCGGTGGCGCGACCGATGCCGGAATCCGCACCGGTGATCAGCGCATGACGGCCGGCCAGTCGGCCGAACCCCTTGTAGCTGGTCTCGCCATGATCCGGCTTGGGATCCATCTCCTGGCTCAGGCCGGGAGCCGATTGCGGCTGCTTGTCGAAGTCCGGCTGCGGGTACTGGCTGGTGGGGTCCTGCATCGCGTACTGGTTGTGCGTGGCCATCGCTGCCTCCTGTCTACGGTCGCGGTGCCAACGAGGCCTCGCTCGTCCGGTTCGCTCACAGTCCCTTGCGCTTGAGCCGGACAGGGTCGAGAAGCCGTGCCGGTGCGTCTGCCTTCCTCCCCTGCGGTCACGATCATCGGCGCTGGACCGGCGGGACTGGCGGCGGCCGAGCTGTTGTCCGAGGCCGGCTGCGCGGTCACGATCTATGAGCGTATGCGAACGCCCGGTCGCAAGCTGCTGATCGCCGGTCGCGGCGGCCTCAACCTGACCCATTCCGAGCCTCTGGCAAGCTTCCTCGCGCGCTACGGCGAGAGCAGCGTCTGGCTTGCACCGGCGATCGAGGCGTTCCCGCCTGATCGGCTGCGGGCCTGGGCGGAGGGGCTCGGTCAGGCCCTGTTCGTCGGCAGCAGCGGCCGGGTGTTCCCGCGTGCGATGAAGTCGTCCGGGCTGCTGCGCGCCTGGCTCGGCCGCCTGCAGGCGGGCGGCGTCGTGCTGCGCACCGGCTGCAGCTGGGAGGGCTGGACAGACAGCGGGGCCTGGCGCCTGTCGGACGGCTCGTCGATCGAGGCGTCCGCCGGGACCGGACCGGTGCTGCTCGCGCTCGGCGGCGCGAGCTGGGCCAGGCTCGGCTCGGACGGCAGCTGGGCCGCCCATCTCGCCGCTCGCGCGGTGGCGCTGGCGCCGTTCCGGCCGGCCAATTGCGGCATGCGCGTGCGCTGGTCGGAGCCGTTCCGCCAGCGCTTCGCCGGTCGGCCGCTGAAGAACCTGGCGCTGCGTCACGACGGGCGGATCAGCCGCGGCGACCTGACGCTGACCCGTGCCGGGATCGAGGGCGGCGCCCTGTATGCGCTCTCGGCAGGATTGCGCGACGCCATCGCGCGCGACGGGTCTGCGATGCTGCAGCTCGACCTGCGTCCGGACCAGGAGCATGCGGCGCTTGCGGCGCGCCTCGGCCGCCTGCGCGGCCGCGAGAGCCTGTCGAACGGCCTGCGCAAGGCGCTCGCGCTGCCGCCCGAGGCCGTGCACCTGCTGCGCGAGGCGTCTGGCGGCACGCCGCCGTCGCGGGCGCCGGATGCGCTGGCAGCGCTGATCAAGAAGGTGACCCTGCGGCTGGAAGGCACCGACGCGCTCGACCGCGCGATCTCGACCGCCGGCGGCATCCGGCACGAGGCGGTCGATGCCCGGTTCATGCTGCGCACCCTGCCGGGAGTGTTCGCCGCCGGCGAGATGCTGGACTGGGAGGCACCGACCGGCGGCTACCTGCTGCAGGCGAGCATCGCCACCGGCCGCGCCGCGGCCTCCGGCATGCTGGACTGGCTGCGCCGAGGATAGAGCCTCAGCGCTTCCACCAGCCGGTGCGGCGCGCGGGAGGCGCCTCCAGCGTATCGATCAGGATCGGCTGCACGACGCTGCGTTCGCGCTCCTCGGGCTCCTCGGGCTCCTCGGGCTCCTCGGGCTCCGCGGTCTCGGGCTCCGCGATCTCGGGCAACTCGGGCTCGGCTTCGGGTTCTGCCGCGATCGGCAGGATCGGTGC
>CAXUCM010000352.1:0-3941 GCA_964249315.1 uncultured Acetobacteraceae bacterium
TAGGCCTGGCTCTGCATCTCCTCGAGACGCGAGGCGGTGCGTTCGAAGGCGTCCGCCCCCTCGCCGCGCTGGTAGATCCGGTCCGGCTGGTCCGCGGCCGAGGCGACCAGCTTGACCTTCTGCTCGTACAAGGCATCCACCAGGACGATGAAGCGACGCGCCACGTCGAAATTCTCCGGCCCGAGGCGGGGGATGCCGTCGAGCACCAGGGTGGCGAACCGGCCCGCCAGCGCCAGGTAGTCGCCGGCACCGAGCGGCCGGCCGCAGAGCGCGTTGAAATCGAAGCGCGCCACCGTGCCCGCCGCCTGTTCGACCACGAACACGCGGCCCATCACCGTCAGGCTGACCGGCGCCGTCGGCGCATCCTCGGCGAGCCGCCGGAACGCCGCGTCCAGCCGTTCGTCGGCGCGCGCGTCGGCGGGAACGTGCCAGGTGGCGATCCCGCGGATACCGCCGCGCCGATAGTCGCGCGGACTGTCGAGGAACAGCGTGTCGAGCTCGCGCCGGATGGTCGCGATGAACGGCTTGAAGGCGTCCCGCCCCGGCCGGTTCTGGAACAGGTCCTCCGGGCGGGTGTTCGAGGTCGCCACCACCACCACGCCGTTCGCGAACAGGGCGTCGAACAGCCGGCCGAGGCTCAGCGCGTCGGCGATGTCGTTGACCTGGAACTCGTCGAAGCAGAGCAGGCTGGCGTCGTCCGCGATCGCGCGTGCCAGCGGCGGGATCGGGTCGACGATCTCGGGATGGGCCCGTTTCATCGCGTGCAGCCTGCCGTGCACGTCCTGCATGAAGCGGTGGAAGTGGATCCGTCGCTTGCGCGCGACCGGGGCGACCTGGAAGAACAGGTCCATCAGCATCGACTTGCCGCGTCCGACCGCCCCCACGATGTAGACCCCGCGCGGACCCGGCGACGCGACGGCGGCTCCGAACAGCCGGCTCAACCCGCCCGGGCGACGTAATCGCGGCAGCTCGCCACCGCGCAACGCCTCGAACAGCGTCTCGAGCCGGGCAGCGACCTGCGCCTGCGCCGGATCGGGGTCGAGCAGCGCCTGCCGCAGACGCGCCTGGTACGCCTCCAGCAGGCCGCCCGCGGCGGGTGCCGCCGCCAACGCAGGATCAGGATGCGACATTGCGCTGCGGCATAGCGTCCGGCCGGGGCGGGATCAATCCGGCCGGCGACGGCGTTGAGGAAACTTCAACCAATTGCGAGCATGGTAACCATCCTGCCGGCGAATGCTTTTATCAGCAGGCCCCTCACGCTGCGACGAGACCCAGATGCCGACACGGTCCCGGATCCGTCCTTCGTTCGGTCGCCTCGCCGCGATGCTGGCAGTGGCGGCCGCCGGCACCGCCCTCGCACCGGCGCACGCCGCGAGCCTGTGGTTGCCCGGCCTGCGGATGACCATCGAGAAACCGCGCTTCACCTGCGAACACCGCGGCGTATCACTCTCCCATGTGGCCTTTCACAAGGGCGCGGCGCAAGCCGACCCGTCGCCGCTGCCCTGTTGCGACGGGCAGTTCGGCTGCGCGCGATTCCTCTCCACCGACACCATCCTGCATGGGCTGCAGCGCTGGCATAGCTGACTTCCCCGGTGGCTTGAACCGGCTCGCCTGCTGCTCTACCTGACCGGCAGCTGGCTCTGGTGGGATCATGCTCGAGACGACGATTGTGCCGCTTCGCTACGACGCCTTGCGCGCGACACCGGTCGCGAGCAACCCGTTCCCGCACGTCGTCGTGCCGGACTTCGTCCCTCCCGACGGCTTGCGTGCCGTGGTCGCGGCCTTGCCGCCGATGTCCAGCGGCGGCTCGTTTCCGCCTGCCGCCCTGCGCCTGCAACCGGTGGTGCAATCGTTGATCCGCGCCCTGGAAGGTCCGGAGCTGCGCCGGGCAATCGCCGACAAGTTCGCGCTCGAGCTCGACACCGCTCCCACCATGCTGACCCTGCGCGGCCGCACCCGACCCAGGGACGGCCGCATCCATCGCGACTCCACCGCCAAGCGGGTCACCCTGCTGCTCTACCTGAACCCGTCGAGCGAGAGCTGGGCACGTCAGGAGGGCTGCCTGCGGCTGCTGCGCTCGCCGGACGATATCGAGGATTACGCGGTGGAGGTGCCGCCGGTGAACGGCACCCTGCTCGCCTTTCCAAACGGCGAGACCACCTGGCACGGTCACCGGCAATATGTCGGCCGCCGCTACGCCATCCAGCTGAACTACATGGCGGCAGGGCCGAAGGCGCGCACCGAGCTGCGTCGGCACCGCCTCTCGGCCCTGCTCAAGCGCTTCGCCTCCACCGCCTGACGCGATCCCGTTCGCGGCCCGAGCGAGCGGCCCCCATGGGCCGCCCGCCGGTACGCGGCAGGACCGCAGTCCTCAGTTGATGCGCTCGCCGTGCAGGGTCATGTCGAGACCCTCGACCTCCTCGTCCTGGGTCACGCGCAGGCCGATCGTGAAGTCGATCAGCTTGAGCAGCACGAAGGAGAGCAGCCCGCTCCAGATCAGCGTGACGCAGACCGCCTTGGCCTGGATGATCAGCTGCGCGAAGCTGCCGACGGTGCCGCCCGGAGAGGAGTCGGTCGCCGAGAGCGGACCGAACGCGAACACGCCGGTGAGCAGCGCGCCGATGATGCCGCCGACGCCGTGCACGCCGAAGCAGTCCAGGCTGTCGTCGTAGCCGAAGATGTGCTTCATGTAGCTCGCCGTCCAGAAGCAGCCGACCCCGGCGACGACGCCGATGACGATCGAGGCGCCGGGCAGCACGTAGCCGGACGCCGGCGTGATTGCGACCAGCCCGGCGACGGCCCCGGAAATCACCCCCAGCACCGTCGGCTTGCCTTTGGCGATCCACTCGGCGAACATCCAGCCCAGCGCCGCCGCGGCGGTGGCGATCTGCGTCGCCGCCATCGCCATGCCGGCGCGGCCGTTCGAGCCGACCGCCGAGCCCGCGTTGAAGCCGAACCAGCCGACCCAGAGCAGCGAGGCGCCGATCACCGCGTAGGTGAGGTTGAACGGCGCCATGTCGTCATGGCCGTAGCCCTGCCGCTTGCCGAGCACCAGCGCGCACATCAGCCCGGCGATGCCGGCGTTGATGTGCACCACGGTGCCGCCGGCGAAGTCGATCGCGCCGAACGCGCCGACCCAGCCGATCGGGCTCCACACCCAGTGCGCGATCGGCGCGTAGACCACCAGCGACCACAGCACCATGAAGATGCACATCGCGCTGAACTTCATGCGGTCGGCGAAGGCGCCGGCGATCAGCGCCGGGGTGATGATCGCGAACGTCATCTGGAACATCATGTAGACGCTCTCGGGGATCGTCATCACCGTCGGGTTCGAGCTGCCCGCGCCCATGGTGAAGCCGATATCGGTCCCCTTGGTGATGTTCGCGCCGATGCCGTTCAGCATGAACCGCGACAGCCCGCCGATATAGGGCGATCCGGTGGTGAAGGTCAGGCTGTAGCCGATCACGCACCAGGTGATGGTGACCAGGCAGCAGATCGTGAAGGCTTGCATCAGCGTGGCCAGCACGTTCTTCTTGCGCACCATGCCGGCGTAGAACAGCGCCAGGCCCGGGATCGTCATCATCAGGACGAGCGCGGTGCTGGTCAGCATCCAGGCGGTGTCGCCGCTGTCGATCTTGGCGGCAATCGCCGTCTGCGCAGCAGCCACCGGCGGCGTGGCGCTCGTCGGTGCCTGAGCCATCGCCGGCAACGCGCTCAGCAACAGGAGGGACACCGCCAGGCATGGCGTCCCCAAACGGCGACTCGGCATCTCCAGTCCTTTCACAATGCAGCCTCATTCAGCTCGCCGGTGCGAATACGCACTGCTCGCTCGATGTCCAGCACGAATATCTTGCCATCGCCGATCTTGCCCGTGTGCGCCGAGCGCATGATGGCCTCCACCACCTGCTCAACCTGCTCCTGCTGAACTGCCACCTCGACCT
>CAXUCM010000353.1:0-3907 GCA_964249315.1 uncultured Acetobacteraceae bacterium
GTTCCCGGACGGGACCATGCAGGGCATCCCGGCGGGTCTGACCACCGGCTGGTCGGGACGGGTGCAGCCGATCATCCTCGGCGGCGCGCTCGACGTGGACGTATTGCCGACACCGCTCGCGCGCTTCCCGCTCGATCAGCCGGTCGTCGAGCTGAACCGGATCATCGCCGCCGGTCCGCAGGGTGCCCTCTTCGTCGGCGAGGCGAGCACCGTCCTCGCGATCCGGAAGGCCGGCATCTACGGCGTGTCGATCCGGACCGAGCGGGAGTCCGATCAGTCGGCGAACTGCCTGCAACGACTGGGCTTCGCGCACCGGCGGCTGGTGTCCAACCTCAGCCTCAACCTGCGCGGGCCGACCCGGCATGATTACGATCCGGCGCGGTTCGACCTCCGGCCCGGCCTGTACCGCCTCGCGGTGGTGTTCGGCTGCTGGAGCGGACGGTCGCCGACGGGACCCGGCACGCTCACCGTGCTGATCCAGCATCCCGGCGATCCGGCTCCACAGCCGGCGGGTCCGGATGAGATCCTGCGTCCGATCACGCTGCGCTAGAGAGGGTTAAGGCCAGGACTCTGCCCTGGACCCGCTCAAGGCTCGGCCTTGAGAATCCATCTACAAGAGGTTTCCAAAGGCGAGCCTTTGGCGATCGAGCCGCGAAGCGGATCGATGGGGGCGGAGCCCCAACCTCAACCCAGCAGCTGGACGCACGTAACGTTATATGATAACAGGAACGCTTGCCCATGTGGCGTTTGTTCCCTTTACTCCGGCTTGCGGAATCCATGATGAAACACGCCTCCGTGCTGGCCGTCCTCGGCTTGCTGCTGGCAGCACCCATGGCCGGCCGCGCGGATGCGCCGATCCGGATCGTTGCCGCCGAGAACTTCTACGGCGACGTCGCCGGGCAGGTCGGCGGCGACGAGGTGGCGGTCACCAGCATCCTCAGCAATCCCGATCAGGACCCGCACCTGTTCGAGGCGAGCGCTTCGGTCGCGCGCGCCATCGCCGGCGCCCGTTTCGTGATCTATAGCGGCATCGACTACGATCCCTGGGCCGAGAGGCTGCTCGCGGCGGCTCGCGGCACCGACCGCACGCGGATCGTGGTGGCCGCACTCGCCGGCCGCAAAATAGGGGACAATCCGCATGTCTGGTACGATCCCGCGACCATGCTGGCACTGGCCCGGGCCGTGTCGGACCGGCTCGGCCGCGTCGATCCCGCGCACCGCGACGAATACCTTCGGCGGCTGGCCGTCTTCGAGCAGTCGATGCAGCCGGTGCAGGCCAGGATCGCCGTCCTGCGTCGGCGCCTGTCGGGCGTGCCGGTGACCGCGACCGAGCCGGTGTTCGGCTACATGTTCGAGGCCCTCGGCATGCGGGTCCGCAACCTGCCGTTCCAGCTCGCGGTGATGAACGATACCGAGCCGAGCGCCTCCGAGGTCGCCGCCTTCGAGGGCGACCTCAGGGCGCACCGGGTGCGGATGCTGCTGTTCAACAGCCAGGCCACCGACCCGGTCGCCGAGCGGATGGAGAGGCTGGCGCGTGCCTCGCACGTCCCGGTGGTGGGTGCGACCGAGACCGAGCCGCGCGGCATGCGCTACCAGGCCTGGATGACGAGCGCGCTCGACGCGATCGATCGCGCCTTGCCGCACTAGCCGCGTGGACGTCATCGAGTTCCGCGAGGCGACCCTCGCCCTCGGCGGCCGCACCATCCTGGCCGGCATCAGCCTGGCCGTCGGCGAGGGCGAGTTCATCGGCGTGCTGGGGCCGAACGGCGCCGGCAAGACCACGCTGATGCGCGCGGTGCTCGGCCTGATTACGCCTCGCCTCGGCAGCATCCGGGTGCTCGGCCGCCCGGCCGCACGCGGCAATCCGGCGGTGGGCTACATGCCGCAGGTGCGCAGCAACGTCTCGACGCTGCGCCTAAGCGGGCGCGACTTCGTCGCCAGCGTGGTGCGGGGCCATCGGCCGGGTCTCGCGATCACCGGCCGCGCCGGGCGCGACGAGGTCGACCGGGCGCTCGAGCTGGTCGGTGCGAGCGGCCTCGCCTCGCGTCCGCTGGAGCAGCTCTCCGGCGGCGAGCGGCAGCGGCTGCTGCTGGCGCAGGCGCTGATCGGCCGGCCCCGGCTGCTGCTGCTCGACGAGCCGCTGATCAGCCTGGATCCGCCGCATCAGAGCGGCGTGGTCGACCTGGTCAGGTCGCTGCAGCGCGATCTCGGCATCGCGGTGCTGTTCAGCGCGCACGAGCTGAATCCGCTGCTCGCAGCGCTCGACCGGGTGCTCTATCTGGGCAGCGGCCAGGCCGCCCTCGGCAGCGTCGATGCGGTGATCACCGGGCCGGTGCTGTCGCGTCTGTATGGTGCTGCGATCGAGGTGGTGCGGGTGGGTGGCCGGATCTTCGTCATGTCCGGCCACCAGGACGTGCAGCGCGACGACCACCGGCACGAGCATCACGCGGCCGCCCGCGGGCGATCCGGCCTTGCTTGAATACGACTTCATGCGCAACGCCTTCGCGGCGGCGACGGTGGTGGCGATCGTCTCCGGCGCCGTCGGCTACTTCCTGGTGCTGCGCGGGCAGACCTTCGCCGGGCACGCGCTCGCCCATGTCGGCTTCACCGGTGCCACCGGCGCGGTGCTGATCGGCGCGACCCCGCTCGTCGGCATGACGCTGGCGACGATCGTCGCCGGCTTCGGCATGGGGCTGCTGGGCGAGCGGCTGGCGCAGCGGGACGTCGCGATCGGCATGGTGCTGGCGCTCTCGCTCGGCATCGGCCTGCTGTTCCTGCATTTCTTCACGTCGTTCGCGACCCAGGCGACGGCGCTGCTGTTCGGCAACGTGCTGGCGGTCGATCCCGGCACGGTGTGGACGCTCGCGGCGCTCGGCGCGGTCAGCCTCGCGGGCCTCGCGGCGATCTCGCGGCCGCTGCTGTTCGCGACGTTGCAGCCGGAGCTGGCCGAGGCGAGGGGGGTGTCGCTGCGGCTGTACTCGGTGCTGTTCCTCGCCATCGTGGCGCTGGCGACGGCGCAGTGCGCGCAGATCGTCGGCGTGCTGCTGGTGTTCACCCTGATGGTCGGGCCTGCCGCCGCGGCGCAGCGCCTGACCAGCCGGGTGGGACGTGGCCTGCTGCTCGCCGCCGTACTGGCGCTGCTCGAGGCCTGGCTCGGCATCACGCTGGCCTTCTACACCGACTGGCCGAGCAGCTTCTGGATCGCGGCGCTGAGTGCGGCGGTCTACCTGGTGACCCTGCTGCCCGGGCGGATCCGATAGCAGCTCAGGGATGCCAGCAGACGGCGCAGGTGCCGTCGAGCTCGACCATCGCCCGGTCCGGACGGAAGCCCTCGCGCTGGGCGGCACGCTCCAGCGCCGTCGCGGTGGCGCGGTCCTCGATCTCGGCGACGGTGCCGCAGTTCCGGCAGATCAGGAACTGCACCGCATGCTGGTGCGGGTCGGCCTCGGTGCAGGCGACGTAGGCGTTCAGCCGTTCGATCTTGTGCACGAGGCGCTGCTCGATCAGGAAGTCGAGCGCGCGATAGATCGTCGGCGGCGCCGCACCGCGCCGCGTCTCCTTGAGACGGTCGAGCAGCTGGTAGGCGGTCGAGGGACCGTCGGCGCGCAGGATCAGGCTCAGCACCAGCCGTCGCAGCTCGGTGAGCTGGGCGCCCTGGCGCATGCAGGCCGCCGCCGCCGCATCCAGCCGAGCCTCCATGCCGTCCCGCTGCTTCCTGGCCATGATTGAGTCTCCCGGTGAATCTGACGAGCAATACTATATCGTCACCTCGTCGCGGAGCGAGAAGTTGGGGCTCCGCCCCCATCGATCCGCTTCGCGGCTCGATCGCCAAAGGCTCGCCTTTGGAAACCTCTCATGAATGGATTCTCAAGGCTAAGCCTTGAGCGGGTCCAGGGCAGAGCCCTGG
>CAXUCM010000354.1:0-3889 GCA_964249315.1 uncultured Acetobacteraceae bacterium
CCTTGCCGCCAGCCTGGCGTTGCTGTCGAACGACCTGGAATTGCCGGCACGCCGACTCTGTCCGGCCATCGACGCCGTGCTCGCGCGCCTGCGGGCGCTGCCCGGTTGCCGGCTCGCGCGGATGAGCGGCTCCGGCGCGACCTGCTTCGGCCTGTTCGACAGCGCTCCGGCGGCGGCCGAAGCGGTCGCCGGCGCGCGCTGGCCTGCGCCGTGGTGGATCTGGGCGGGCGGTCTGCACCGGAGCCGGGAGGCGGTTTAAGGCAGCCGGGCTTTACCCTATGGTGCAGGTCGGTCGGCAGGGGAGGTGCAGATGAGCGCACGGATGCGGGTCGCCGTCGCCGGTGACGGTCAGAGCGCCAGCCTGACGCTGCTGCCGGAGAGCGGGCTCGACGGCGAGATCACGCTCTCGCTCGACCAGCTCACCCAGCTGATCTTCGGTCTGGGCCAGGCGCGCGCGAAGATGATGCAGAACCTGCCGATCCCGCCGATCGAGGGTGCGCATTTCACACCGGTGTTCAAGACGCAGTGGGTGGTGCAGCCGGAGGCGATGACCGAGGGCTCGGTGATCGCCTTCCAGCATCCGGCCTACGGGCCGGTCGGGCTGGTGCTGCCGGCCTCCTCGGTGGAGAAGGTGGTGCGGGCGCTCACCGTGCATCTCGGCATGGTGCACAGCCAGGCCGGCGACGGGCGCAAGCCGAGCTGAAGCCCACCCGCCTCGACGAAGGCTGGCACCGCGGAGCCCGTGATGCGAGAACGGCGTCGTTCCGGCACCGCATGAAAGGCGCACGCGCTTGATCGGCATCCTGGCCCATTGGATCACCGCCGCGATCGCGGCCGGCGGCTATGTCGGGGTGGCGGCCCTGATGCTGGTGGAGTCCGCCTGCATCCCGCTGCCCTCGGAGATCATCATGCCGTTCGCCGGCTACCTCGTCTCCACCGGCCGCTTCAGCCTGTGGGCGGTGGCGCTGGCCGGCGCCGTCGGCTGCAATCTCGGCTCGACCATCGCCTACCTGGTCGGCGCCTCCGGCGGCCGGCTGCTGGTGGATCGCTACGGCCGCTGGGTGCTGCTCGACCATCGCGACCTCGATGCCGCCGAGCGCTTCTTCGCCCGCTTCGGCACGCTCGCGGTGCTGATCGGCCGCCTGCTGCCGGTGGTGCGCACCTTCATCGCGCTGCCCGCGGGCATGGGGCGGATGCGCCAGCTGCCGTTCCAGCTCTACACCTTCGCGGGCTCGCTGGTCTGGTGCTATGCGCTCGCCGCCATCGGCGATCAGCTCGGCCGACGCTGGGAAAGCGATCCGCGCCTGCACCTGGTGATGCAGCAGTTCCACCTGGTGATCGCAGCGGCGATCGTGGCGGCTGTCGCCTGGTTCCTGTGGCACCGGCTGCGGCCGCGCCGGGCGTAGCAAGGCCAGGGCTCTGCCCTGGACCCGCTCAAGGCTCAGCCTTGAGAATCCATTTATGAGAGGTTTCCAAAGGCGAGCCTTTGGCGGGTCCAGGGTAGAGCCCTGGCCTTACGCCAGCAGCGTCACCGTGGCGCGCAGCCCGTGCGGCTGCCGGTTGGCCAGGGTGATGTCGCCGCCCAGGCCGCGGACGATGTTGCGTGCGATCGACAGGCCGAGCCCGGTGCCCCCGGTTTCGCGGTTGCGGCTGGTCTCGATCCGGATGAACGGCTCGAACACCCGGTCGAGGTCGCCGGCGGCGAGGCCATGGCCGTCATCCTCGACCAGCACCGCGACGGTGCCGCGATCCGGCCTGCGGATCGTCACCTGGGCGCTGCCGCCGTAGGAGACCGCGTTGCCGACCAGGTTTGAGATCGCTCGCTTCAGCGCCAGCGAGCGCGCCTGGATGGTGATCTGCGGCGGCTCGTCGGCGAAGCCGATCCGGTTCGCCATGTCCGGTCGCCCCTCGATCGCCTCGTCGAGGATCGTGCGCAGCAGCGCGGTCAGGTCCAGCCGGACCAGCGGCTCGCGGTTGGAGCTGTCGCGGCCGAACGCCAGCGTCGCCGACACCATCGCCTCGAGCTCGTCGAGGTCGGCGGTGAACTTGCGACGCAGCTCGTCATCCTCGATGAATTCCGAGCGCAGCTTCAGACGCGTGATCGGCGTGCGCAGGTCGTGGCCGATCGCGGTCAGCAGCAGCGTGCGGTCGGTGACGAAGCGGCGGATCCGGGTCGCCATGGTGTTGAAGGCGATCGCCGCGGTCGCGACCTCGAGCGGGCCGTCCTCGGGCAGCGGCGGCGCGTTGACGTCGCGTCCCAGCGCCTCGGCGGCGGCCGCCAGCGTGCGCACCGGCGCGGTCAGCCGGCGCACCGCCCAATGAGTCAGCAGGCCGGTGGCGACGATCATCAGCGTGAAGGCGATCGGGAAGGTCGGCGAGGCGAACGGGTTGGGCGGCGGCAGGCGGAAGACGACGCTGACCCAGCGCGCCTCGTCCGGGAGATGCAGCGAGATCGCATACTGGCGCTTCAGCCGGTTGCCGCCGATCAGCACCTGGGTCGGACGCATGCGGCCGGGCAGCGGCACCATCTGCATGTTGACCCGCATGCCGTGCTGCATCTGCGGCGGTGCGGCGTCGAGGTCGCCGACCGCCGGACCCGGCGTCAGCGCGAGATGGAAGCCGGGGGGCAACTTCAGCTGTGCCGCTTCGGCGCTGCGCTCGGCCGGATCGGTCTCCGCGACCGATCGGTAGATGCCGGCGACCCGGACGCCGGCCTCGCGCTCGACTTCCAGGCGGTCGATGTTGACGCGGTCCAGCGCGTGGATCGCGAGCCCCGCCGCCTGCACCACGCCGAGGCCCGCGAGCAGCACCAGCGCGGTCCGTGCGGCGAGGCTGCGCGGCCAGAAGCCGATCCGCCAGGAACGCCGCGCTCGCGCCTCAGACCCGTTCGACATCGGCCGCCAGCACGTAGCCGCCGCCGCGTACGGTCTTGATCACCTGGGCGTTGCGCCCGTCATCCTCGAGCTTGCGTCGCAGCCGGCTGATGGCAACGTCGATGGCGCGGTCGAACGGGCCGGCCTGGCGTCCGCGCAGCAGGTCGAGCAGCATGTCCCGGGTCAGCACCCGGTTGGCGCGATCGAGCAGGGCCACCAGCAGCTCGTACTCGCCGCCGGTGAGCGGCACCTCGACCGCGTCCGGATTGAGCAGACGCCGGCGCGTCGGATCGAGCACCCAGCCGGCGAAGCGCAGCACGCGGCTGTCGGTGTCGGGCTTGCGCTCGCCCTCGGCGCCGCTGCGACGCATCACCGCACGCATCCGGGCGAGCAGCTCGCGCGGGTTGAACGGCTTGGGCAGGTAGTCGTCGGCACCCAGCTCCAGGCCGATGATGCGGTCGGTCTCGTCGCCCATGGCGGTCAGCATGATGATCGGCACGCGGCCCTGCGCCTGCAGCCAGCGTGCGAGATCGAGCCCGCTCTCGCCGGGCAGCATCAGGTCGAGCACGACGAGCTGGTAGTGCCCGGCACTCCAGGCACGGCGCGCCTCGCGCCCGTCCCGCGCCGCGGTGACGCGAAAGCGGTTGCGCTCGAGAAAACGCGCGAGCAGGTCGCGAATCTCGCGGTCGTCGTCGACGATCAGGATATGCGGCAGGACTTCCATATCCCGCTATCCTAGGTTTGCGAGTGGTGCTTGGGGAGGCCACGTTGCACGCCGTTTCAATACCGATTGTAACAGACCGTCCTCGGCACGGTGCTGCGGATGCAGGCTTGCCCGGTGCCGGCCCGGCGGGGAAGATCGCGCCGGCAGGAGGTCGCCATGTCGCCAGCGCCTGACGGGTGCCGCAAGCCGGCCTTTCCGCGCGTCGCCATGCTGTTCGCGCTGGCGGCAGGCGCCGCCGGCCTGCCGGCTTTCGCCCAGCTCACGACAGCCACGCTGTCCGGCACCGTAAGGG
>CAXUCM010000355.1:0-3495 GCA_964249315.1 uncultured Acetobacteraceae bacterium
CAGTAAGACTAAGTAAAGTAATAAAATCGTTAATCTCCATCCAAGGCAGCGCGGGATGATGGACCACAAGAGCCACCTTGCCGCGTGAAGGCAACAGCTTCACCAAGTGCCCCCGCCACGTCGCCGGGTTCTCACCCTCGCGCCACTTAATCGCTTTGGCGTAGTCCAGGATGCTTTCCACCCGTCCCCTCACCCGGCCCGCCGTCTCGGGCTTCAAGGCCCAGATCGGATGTAGCGCGGCGAGCACGTGCTCCGTGCCGACTTCCGCGACCGGCACATCACCGAGATGCGGGTAGACGTAGGTCCCAAGCGTGGCGGCTCGATGCGCCGCATGCTTGCTACTGCGCCACCCAGCTTGGTGAGCGGCGACGTAGCGTTCCGCCACAGCCTTGAAAGTGATCGAGCGGATAACTCTTTCCTGCATGGCGGCCCTACTCGCCGCCATGCCGGCATCCCGCTCCTGCAGCGGATCCTTGCCCTCACGTATGATCGCCCGCAGAGAGCGGGCTTGCTGACGGGCTTCGGCTAGATCAACCTTGTTGTTCCCCCTCGCGCGACCAAGGCCCATTTCATGGAGGCGGCTAGCGCGCGTATATCGGAACACCCAAAAGGCTACGTCACCTCCTCGAACGAGTAGGTAAAGGCCATCGCCATACCCATAGCGGCCGGGATCCGCATCCTTCACCTTCAAGGCTGTCAGTCCGGCCGCACGCACCGGCATCATAGCTCCCCGCACAAGAGAACGAGCTATCGTCCCCTCTTCTGTCCCCTAATCATCGCGCCGAAAGCCCGCGGAGACAAACGAAGGAGTGCGAAGGAACAAAACAAGGAACTTGGCTGATTTCAGCCGAAAATGAAGATAGAAAAGCGCGTTCTCTGAAGGACTACGAAAGGTCGTGAAGGCCCAACTGGCGGAGAGGGTGGGATTCGAACCCACGGTACGCTTGCACGCACAACGGTTTTCGAGACCGTCCCGATCGACCACTCTGGCACCTCTCCGAAGGCAAGCGGCGGGGCGGGTTATAGAAGGGCCGGTGCGCCCGCGCAATCCGATTGACAACCCGAAGCGACGCCCTATAACGCCGTCTCCGCCGCACCGGCTCCGGCCGGCGCATCGTCGCGCCTGCGCGACCCATGAACAAGAAGCGACCAAGGCCGCGACACCTGCCTCCCCGGAGGTCGTATCGGGCCGAGTGATCGGAAAGCAGAGAGAGCCATGTTCGCAGTCATCCGCACGGGCGGAAAACAGTATCGCGTCACCCCGTCGGCCATCCTCAAGGTCGAGAAGCTCGACGCCGAGGCCGGCGCCACAGTGACTTTCACCGACGTGCTCGCCGTCGGCGGCGGCGAAGCCGGCCTTACCGTGGGAGCGCCGCTGGTGCCCGGTGCGACCGTCACCGCCACGGTGGTGGCGCAGGATCGCCTGCCCACCGTCATCATCTTCAAGAAGCGGCGCCGGCAGAACAGCCGCCGGCGCAACGGCCATCGCCAGCCGGTCACCGTGCTGCGCATCGCCGACATCCTCACCGCCTGACCCGGGGAGCCCACCCATGGCACACAAGAAAGCAGGCGGCTCGTCGCGCAACGGCCGCGATACCGCCGGCCGGCGCCTCGGCGTGAAGAAGTTCGGCGGCGAGAGCGTGATCGCCGGCAACATCATCATCCGCCAGCGCGGCACCAAGGTGAAGCCGGGCCGCAATGTCGGTCTCGGCCGTGATCACACCCTGTTCGCCCTCGTCGACGGCCACGTGAAGTTCGAGACGCGCTCGGAAGGCCGCGTGCAGGTCAGCGTCGAAGCCCCGGCTGCCGCCGTCGCCGAGTAGCCCGCCGGCCACGTTCCTTCAACCCATCGCACGGAGCGGGGTCGGCCAGGCAATGGCCGGCCCTTTTTCGTCTCCGGAACCCGACCCATGAAGTTCCTCGACCAGGCCAAGATCTACCTGAAGTCAGGCGATGGCGGGAACGGCGTGACGGCGTTCCGACGCGAGAAATACATCGAGTTCGGCGGTCCGGACGGCGGCAATGGCGGCCGCGGCGGCGACGTCGTGTTCGAGGCCGTGGCGAACCTCAACACGCTGATCGACTTCCGCTACACCCAGCATTTCCGCGCGCGCAAGGGGGGCAACGGCGCCGGTTCCGACCGAACCGGCGCCGGCGCCGAGACGGTGGTGATCCAGGTGCCGATCGGTACGCAGATCTTCGACGAGACGCGCGAGGTGCTGCTCGCCGACCTCGATGCCTCCGGCAAGCGCGTGCTGCTGTGCCGCGGCGGCGATGGCGGCCTCGGCAACGCCAGCTTCAAGAGCAGCACCAACCGCGCGCCGCGCCGCTCCGATCCGGGCTGGCCCGGCGAGGAGCGCTGGGTCTGGCTGCGGCTCAAGCTGATCGCCGATGCCGGGCTGGTCGGCCTGCCGAACGCCGGCAAGTCGACCTTCCTCTCGGTGGCGTCGGCCGCACGTCCGAAGATCGCTGACTATCCGTTCACCACCCTGCACCCGCAGCTCGGCGTGGTGCGTCTGTCGATGGCCGAGGAGTTCGTGCTGGCCGACATCCCCGGCCTGATCGAGGGCGCGCATGCCGGCGCCGGGCTCGGCGACCGCTTCCTCGGCCATGTCGAGCGCTGCGCGGTGCTGCTGCACCTGATCGACGGTGCGGCCGGCAACGTCGTGCAGGCCTGGCGCACCGTGCGCGAGGAACTCGCGGCATACGGCCACGGGCTGGCCGAGAAGCCGGAGCTGGTGGCGCTGAACAAGGTCGACGCGATGCGTCCGCAGGAGCTGGCCGCGCGTCGGCGCGCGCTGGAGCGAGCGACCGGCGCGCCGGTGCTGGCCCTCTCCGCGGTCACCCGCGAGGGTCTGCCGGAGGCCTTGCGGGCGCTGCAGGATCGCGTCGCCTGCCGGCAGGAGGAGCCTGCGCCGGCGTGACCTCTGGGCCACCTCGCCTGCATCATGCCCGGCGGCTCGTCGTCAAGATCGGCAGCGCGCTGCTGGTCGACGCCGACGCGGCCGCACCGCGTGCGGCCTGGCTCGACAGCATCGCCGCCGACATCGCAGGATTGCGCGGACGCGGCATCGAGGTCGTGGTGGTCTCGTCCGGCGCCATCGCCTTGGCGCGACATGCCCTGGCGCTGCCGCCGGGACGCCTGCGCCTGGAGGAGAAGCAGGCCGCCGCCGCGGTCGGACAGATTCGCCTGGCTCAGGCCTGGAGCGGCGCGCTGTCGGCGCACGGCCTGATCGCGGCGCAATTACTGCTCACCCCGGACGATACCGAGCATCGGCGGCGCTACCTGAACGCACGCGCCACCCTGCGCCAGCTTGCAGCCCTCGGCTGCGTGCCGGTGATCAACGAGAACGATACCGTCGCCACCGAGGAGATCCGCTTCGGCGACAATGATCGCCTGGCCGCGCGCGTGGCGGAGATGATCCAGGCCGACCAGCTCGTGCTGCTGTCGGACATCGACGGGCTCTACAGCGCCGATCCCCGGCTGGATGCGAC
>CAXUCM010000355.1:3505-3887 GCA_964249315.1 uncultured Acetobacteraceae bacterium
TGCGACGGCCGCGCACATCCCGCTGGTGGCGAGCCTGACCGTGGAGATCGAGGCGATGGCCGGCGCGCCGCCGCCCGGCTACTCCTCGGGCGGCATGCGCACCAAGCTGGCAGCGGCACGGATCGCCACGCGCGCCGGCTGCGCGATGGCAATCGCGCTCGGCACGAGGCTGCATCCGCTGGCCGCCCTGCTGGACGAGGCGCGCTGCACCTGGTTCCTGCCGGCGCCGGACGGACGCTCGGCGCGCAAGCGCTGGATTGCCGGCGGCCTGCTCGCCGCCACCGGACGGCTGCGCATCGATCCCGGAGCGGCGCGCGCGCGGGCCGGGGGCCGCGGGCGGCGGCCGGGCGGTGGCCGGGTCGGCCGCCGGGTCGGGGTCGGC
>CAXUCM010000356.1:0-3882 GCA_964249315.1 uncultured Acetobacteraceae bacterium
GCCGGGGCCTTGACGCTCCGCTTGCCGCCGGGCTTCGCTGCCGCCTTGCCCCCCGATTTGCCTCCCGACTTGCCACGGGGCTTCATCGGCTTGCCCTTCTCCGCCAGCAAGGCGACGGCCTGTTCCAGCGTGACCTCCTCCATGGTCTGGTCGCGCGGGATGTTGGCGATCATCTGGCCGTGCTGGAAATACGGTCCGAAGCGGCCGCGTCGCACCATCACCGGCTCGCGGTCCTTCGGATGCGCGCCCAGGCTGCGCACCGAGGCCAGCTTCTTGCCGAGCACGTCGACGGCGCGGTTGATGCCGATCGCCAGCACGTCGTCGTCGCGGTCGAGCGAGGCGAAGATCGCGCCCATCTTCACGTAGGGGCCGAACCGGCCGAGGCCGGCCTCCATCGGCTCGCCCAGCTCCGGATGGATGCCGACGATGCGCGGCAGCGACAGCAGCCCGACCGCCTGGTCCAGCGTGATGCTGTCGCCCTCGATCCCCTTCGGCAGCGTCGAGCGGCGCACCCGCGCCTTCTTGTCTTCCGGGTTCGGCTCGCCCTGCTGCACGTACAGGCCCCAGGGGCCGCGCTTGACGGTGATCTCCTCGCCGGTGTCGGGATGCGCGCCGAGGCTGCGACGGCCCTCCTTGAGCGTCTCGCCGCCTTCGCCCTCCTTGCCGTCGACCACCAGGCGGCGGGTGTACTGGCAGGCCGGGTAGTTCGAGCAGCCGATGAACGAGCCGAAGCGGCCGAGCTTCAGCCCGAGCCGGCCGGTGCCGCAGGCGGTGCAGCGACGCGGATCGCCGCCATCGCCGGGATCGGGGAAGAAGTGCGGACCCAGATCGGCGTCCAGCGCCGCGATCACGTCCGAGATCTTCAGGTCCTTCGTCTGCGCGATCGCGTGGCTGAAATCCTGCCAGAACTTCGCCATCACGTCGCGCCAGTCGGCGCGGCCGTCGGAGATGTCGTCGAGCTGCTCCTCGAGGCCGGCGGTGAAGCCGCTATCGACGTAGCGCTCGAAGAAGCTGGTCAGGAAGGCGGTGACCAGGCGGCCGCGATCCTCCGGGATGAAGCGGCGGTTCTCCAGGCGGACATAGTCGCGGTCGCGCAGCACGGTCAGGATCGAGGCGTAGGTCGAGGGCCGGCCGATGCCGATCTCCTCCATCTTCTTGACCAGCGAGGCCTCCGAGAAGCGCGGCGGCGGCTGGGTGAAGTGCTGGTCGGCATCGACGCGGCCGCGGGCGAGCGGGTCGCGCTCGCGCATCGGCGGCAGCATGCGGCTGTCCTCCTCGGGCTCGGCCTCGGCCCGGTTGTCGTCGCGCCCCTCCGAATAGAGCTTGAGGAAGCCGTCGAAGGCGATGATCGAGCCGGTGGCGCGCAGCTTCGCCGCACCCTCCGGCTCGACGATCTCGACCGTGACCTGGTCGAGCTCGGCCGACTGCATCTGGCTGGCCACCGCCCGCTTGTAGACCAGCTCGTAGAGCCGGCGCTGCTCGTCGGAGAGGAACCGGCCGACCATCTCCGGACGGCGCGCGACGTCGGTCGGACGCACCGCCTCGTGCGCCTCCTGCGCGTTCTTCGCCTTGGTGGAATACTCGCGCGGCGCCGCCGGCAGGTAGTCCGCGCCGAAGCTGGCATGGATGTGGCCGCGGATGGCGTCGACCGCCTCGCGCGCCATCTGCACGCCGTCGGTGCGCATGTAGGTGATCAGCCCGGTGGTCTCGCCGTCGAGCTCGATGCCCTCGTAGAGCTGCTGGGCGGCGCGCATCGTCGCCTGCGCACCCATGCCGAGCTTGCGGCTGGCCTCCTGCTGCAGCGTCGAGGTGGTGAAGGGCGGCGGCGGATGGCGCTTGATCTTGCGCCGCTCGACCGAGCCGACGCTGAACTGGCCGGCCTCGACGATGGCGCGGGCGGCCTGCGCCAGGGCCTCGCTGTTAAGGTCGAACTGCTCCAGCCGGCGTCCGCGCAGATGCGTCAGCCGGGCGGTGAAGGGAGCGCCGGCCGGGGTTATCAGGTGGGCGAGCACGGTCCAGTATTCGCGCGGCTTGAAGCTCTCGATCTCGGCTTCGCGCTCGCAGATCAGCCGCAGCGCCACCGACTGCACCCGTCCCGCCGAGCGGCTGCCGGGCAGCTTGCGCCAGAGCACCGGCGACAGGGTGAAGCCGACCAGGTAGTCGAGCGCCCGGCGCGCCAGGTAGGCCTCGATCAGCGGCTGGTCGAGCGCGCGCGGGCGGCCCATCGCGGTCCTGATCGCGCCCTTGGTGATCTCGTTGAAGGTGACCCGCTGCACGTCGACGCCGCGCAGCAGGCGCTTCTCCTCGAGCATGGCGCGCACGTGCCAGGAGATCGCCTCGCCCTCGCGGTCCGGATCGGTGGCGAGATAGAGCCGTTTCGCGCCGCGCAGCGCCTTGGCGATCGCCGCGACCTGGCGGTTGCCGCGCTCGTCGGACTGCCAGTCCATCGCGAAGCCTTCGTCCGGCCGCACGCTGCCGTCCTTGGGCGGCAGGTCGCGGACATGGCCGAAGCTGGCCAGCACGATGTAGCCGTCGCCGAGATATTTGTTGATGGTCTTCGCCTTTGCCGGCGATTCCACCACGACGACGTCGGTCATTGCGTCTCCGAACAGTGCTAGGCGTATCCCACCAGGCTGACCTGGTTGCCGGGCAGGCTCTCGATGCGACCGCCGAGCTCCAGTTCGGTCAGCACTGCCAGCACCGCACCCGTCGAGAACTGGCAGCGGCGCAACAGATCGTCAACCGCCGCCGGTTCCGGACCGAGCAGGGCGAGCACCTGCCGGCGCACCTGGCCGAGCTCGGACCAGGCTTCCGGACCCTCGCCGCCCCAGCCGTTACGGCCCGAGGAGGGGTCGCTCCAGGCGGCACGCTCCTCGGCGAAGCCGCCCGGACCCAGCGCCGGCGGCAGCTCCGGCAGCTCGGCCAGCACGTCGGCGGCATTCTCGGTCAGGTGGGCGTGGCGCTGGCGCAGCAGGTGGTTGGAGCCGCGGCAGCGCGGGTCGAGCGGCGAGCCGGGCACGGCGAACAGCTCGCGTCCGTAGGTGAGGGCGAGGTCGGCGGTGATCAGGCTGCCGGAACGCGGCGCCGCCTCGATCACCACGCAGCCGAGCGCCAGTCCGGCGATGATCCGGTTGCGTCGCGGGAAGTGCCGGTTCTGCGGCACCGTGCCGAACGGCGCCTCGGCGACGACGGCGCCGCGCCCGGCGATCTGCGCCTGCAGTGCCGCGTGCTCGGGCGGATAGGGCTGGTCGAGCCCGCCGGCGATGCAGGCGACGGTCGGGCCGACATGCAGCGCACCGCGATGCGCCGCCCCGTCGATGCCGCGGGCGAGCCCGGAGACGGTGACCAGGCCGCCGGCGCCGAGTTCGGCGGCGAGCGCCTCGGCGATGCGCATGCCGTTCGAGGAGGCGTTGCGCGAGCCGACGATGGCGACCGCGCGACGCTGCAGCACGGCGACGTCGCCGAGCACGGCGATCACCGGCGGCGCGTCCGGCAGTTGCGCCAGCAGCGGCGGGTAGGCGGCCTCGCCGAGCCGCAGGAAGCGGCCGCCGCGACCCCCGACGGGAGCGGCAGCAGCCAGGCGGCGAGCCAGATCGCGGCCGCCCCCTTGAGCGCGTCCAGCAGCAAGGTCGCCGCGGCGAGCCCGCGCCTGCCGGTACGCAGCACGTTGGTGGCGCCGATATTGCCCGAGCCGATGCGGCGGATGTCCCCCAGCCCGGCGGCGGCGGTCAGCAGCAGGCCGAACGGGATGCTGCCGATCAGGTAGGCGAGAACGGCGACTAGGGCGAGGCGAAGGCTCACGCCGCCCGCCCGGGAAGAGACAAGACAGATGGATTCTCAAGGCCGCGCCTTGAGCGGGTCCAGGGCAGAGCCCTGGCCTCG
>CAXUCM010000357.1:0-3876 GCA_964249315.1 uncultured Acetobacteraceae bacterium
CCCCGAAGCCTCCCTAAATCCCTGAAAATCGGGGTTTGGGGCCTAGGGTCCCAGCGGGTTCAGGGCAGAGCCCTGATCGAACTTCCTGCCTGCCGCCGCAACGCATCCACGGTCCCCGCGATCATGCGCGCCTTGTAGCGGATCCGCAGCCGCGTCGCGCTGCGCGGCGTCAGCCGCACCAGACGCGCCAGCGTTCCGTAGAGCAGGGAGCGCAGCAGCAGTCGCGCCGGCAAGCCGCCGAGCCGGCTGCCGCTGCGTGCGACGTAGTGCCGGCCCTCGCCGATGCCGTAGCGGTAGCCGCGCTGCAGGACCCATTCCTCCTCGAGCTGTTCCGGCCGGACGATGTGCGCGACCACCGCGTCCGGGACGAACCAGCCGGTATGGCCCGCCGCCTCGGCGCGACGCAGGAACTCGGTCTCGCCGCCCATCGCGTACAGGCGCCGGCTCTCGTCCGGGCCGACCCCTTCGGCGAAGCGCATGCCGGCGTCGAACACGGCCCGTCGCACCGCCATGTTGGGCCCGAAGATGGCCTCGCAGGCGCACGGCCCGGCGGGGCGCTTCTGCTGGGCATAGAGCACGCTGAACGGCACCGCCGACTCGGTCAGCCAGGAGGGCCGCGGCCGGCTCCAATGCGGCAGCACCGTGCCGCCGAACAGGGAGCGATCGGGCTGATCGTCCGCCGCCTGCTGCAGCCGGACCAGCCAGTCCGCCCGCGGCAGCACGTCGTCGTCGGTCAGCACGATCAGGCCGCCCCGGAAATGCGGCAGGGCGGTGTTCAGGGCGCGGTTCTTGCCGGGGACGGGTTCGGACAGGATGGTCAGCGGCAGCCGGTCGAGATAGGCCGCGAGCCGCGCCGCGGTGTCGTCGGTGCTGCCGTTATCGACGATCAGCAGCCTCCACCCGCCGGGCGGGGCAAGCAGCGCGGTGAAGCTCTCCAGCACCGGGGCGAGGGCGGCGGCGCGGTTGCGGGTGGCGAAGATGACGGTGACGCCGGCGTCCGGCGTCAGCACGGACCGCGCGCCTTGCGTCCGAACAGCACGGCGCGCTTGCCGGCGCCGCAGGAGAGCATCTCGCGGGTGAAGCCGCAGGCATAGGCGTGCCGCCAGCGCAGCGCGATCAGCCTGGTGCTCTGCTCGGGGACCAGCCAGGTGAACGGCAGGGTGATGGCTTCGACCAGCAGGCGGCGCGGGAACTCGCGCCGGGCCAGATTCCCCTGCCCGAGCAGGCGGCGGGTACGCACCGTCGAGGCGCCCTGCCAGTACAGACGGGCGAGGAGCCATCTCGCGGTGAAGCGGCGGGCCTGGATCGAGTGGCGGACGACGATGCGGGAGTCGTAGATCGCCGAGAAGCCGGCATCCTGCAGGCGCCAGGCGAGCTGGACCTCCTCGTCCGATTGCAGCATCAGTCCCATGCGGCCGAGCACCTCGGCGAAGCCGCCGATCTGCAGCATCGCCTCGCGCTTGAGCACCATGTTGACGCCGTACGGCTCCAGCGACGTGGGCACGGCCTCGGTGCGATATTCGCCGGCGCCCTCGTACTCGATGATCGACAACACCCCCCGCAGCGAGGGCGGCCACCAGCCGGGCAGCGGCGCTTCCCAGACCGGCAGCACCCTGCCGCCGAGAACGGCGGGGCGACAGCCCTGATCGGCGAGCACCTGCTGGATCCGCTCGATCCAGTCCGGCGCCGCCACCGCATCGTCATCAATGTAGGCGACGTATTCGCCGCGCGCGGCGCGCGCGCCTTCGTTGCGCGCCAGGCTGACGCCGGCGGCCTCGAGACGTACCAGGCGGGCGTTCGATATGGTCTCGGCAATTTGCCGGATCTGCAACGCGACCGGGGCCGGCGAGCCGCTATCGACGACCACGATCTCGAAGGCGTCGGCACCGACCGTCTGCTGCGCGAGCGAATCCATGCAGGCCCGGACATAGTCCAGCCGGTCGTGGCTGCACACCACGACGGAGATGGAGGGGATGCGATGGACGTCGGTCCCGCGGGATTGCTGCACCTCCCGTGTTCGCTCAGAGACCGTCTGCGTCTCCGACACCATGCGCGCTCCGCTCCGTTCCGATGGCTTCCGGCTCGTTACCAGACGCCATCGCAGACGGCTGCAGGCGTTTGCGACTCCGCATCCCAATTCTACAGGTCAAGTATCGGCTGCTTGCAGGAGTTCGTCATACCCTCTTTTACCATCCGCGCAACGGGTTGGCCGGTTTTCCTGTTAGCGCCACGGATGTATGCAGGCAACCGGGAGCGGCAATCGCACGGAGCGGCGAAGCCTAGCATGTCCGGGGGAAAACGATATGACGGATCTGGCGGATCTCGGCGTGACCGGTCTGGCGACGATGGGCGCCAACCTCGCGCGCAACGCGGCGCGCAAGGGGTTTCGCGTCGCCGTGCATAACCGTTCCAGCGAGAAGACGCGCGCGCTGCTGGACGAACATGGCGGCGAGGGCGCCTTCGTCGCCTCCGAAAGCGTCGCCGACTTCGCGGCCAGCCTAGCCACGCCGCGCGTGGTGCTGATCATGGTCAAGGCCGGTCGCCCGGTCGACGACGTGATCGGCGAGCTGCTCGGACATCTGCAAGCCGGCGACATCATCGTCGATGCCGGCAACTCGCTGTTCGAGGATACCAGGCGTCGCGAGGCGGCGCTGTCGAAGCAGGGCCTGCATTTCGTCGGCATGGGCGTCTCCGGCGGCGAGGAGGGCGCGCTGGAAGGTCCCAGCATGATGCCCGGCGGCATGCGCCAGGCCTGGGAGCGGATCGAACCGATGGTGACGCGGATGGCGGCCCGCGTCGACGACACGCCGTGCTGCGCGCTGATGGGTCCGGACGGCGCGGGTCACTACGTCAAGATGGTGCATAACGGCATCGAGTATGCCGACATGCAGCTGATCACCGAGGCCTACGACCTGCTTCGCACGGCGTACGGCTTCGCGGCGGCGGAGATCGGCGAGATCTTCGCCGGCTGGAAGGCCGGCGACCTCGACTCGTACCTGATCGAGATCACCGCGACGGTGCTTCGCAAGCAGGACCCGCAGGGGCAGGGCGCCCTGGTCGACCGCATCCGCGACGAGGCCGAGCAGAAGGGCACCGGCCGCTGGACCGCGCAGTCGGCACTCGATCTCGGCGTGCCGATCACGGCGATCACCGAGGCGGTGTTCGCGCGCGCCTTGTCCGGCCGGCCGGCGCAGCGCCAGGCGGCGGAAGCCGCACTCGGCGGCCTGCGCGGCGACCGGGCGCCCCGGCGCGGAGCGAGCCAGGCCGAGATCGACAAGATCCGCGACGCCCTCTACGCCTCCAAGATCGTCGCCTACGCGCAGGGCTTCGAGCAGCTCGCGGTCGCCTCGAGACAGTACGGCTGGAACCTCGATTGCGGCCGCATCGCCACCATCTGGCGCGGCGGCTGCATCATCCGGGCGCGCTTCCTCGACCGGATCCGCGAGGGCTATGCGAGCCACCCGGACGCACCGAGCCTGCTGCTGCAGGACTATTTCCGCGACGCCGTGCTCAAGGCGGAGCCGGCCTGGCGCGACGTGGTGGTGCTTGCCGTGCAGAACGGCGTCGCGGTGCCCGCCTTTGCCTCGTCGCTGGCTTACTATGACGGCCTGCGGCGGGCGCACGGGCCCGCCAACCTGCTGCAGGGGCTGCGCGACTATTTCGGGGCGCACACCTATCGTCGCATCGACGCCGAGGGCGACTTCCACATCCGCTGGTCGCAGGACGGCACCGAGATCCGGCCCTAGCGCATCATTCGATCCGATGGAATCATCTGGCTGGATAAAGATGCTCGCCGAAACAACGAGCTGGAGCGGGTTCCTTGAGCGAACGCGAACGGAAAACGCTCTAGGTCAGGGCTCCGCCCATCGATCCGCT
>CAXUCM010000358.1:0-3875 GCA_964249315.1 uncultured Acetobacteraceae bacterium
GATCGCTCAAGGCTCAGCCTTGAGAATCCATTTCGAGGGGGCGGGCCGCTGCCGACTCGGGCAGCGGCGTCGTTCAGTTGGCCTACGAAAGGTGATTTGCCAGGTGCTTGTTCATCTCGAACATCGTCACCTTGTCTTTGCCGAAGACCTTCTTCAAAGCCGCATCTGCGACGATTTCCCTCTTGTTCTCTGGATTTTGCAGGTTGTTCTTCTTGATGTACGTCCAGACCTTGCTCACCACCTCGCCGCGCGGCAGCGGCGCGGTGCCGACGACCGCGGCAAGCTCCTCGGAGGGCTGCAGCGGCTTCTGCAGGGCGTTGGGCGCGCCGCCGGACTTCGGCGGAGCGACTTTCTTGCCCGCTGCCGGCGAAGCCTTGGCCGTTGCGGCGGCAGGCTTGGCGGCCGGGCTGGCCTTCTTGGCTCTTGCGGCTTTCGGCTCGGTACTGCTCGTCATGGAGGCGTCTCGCTTCATCTCATGCGGTTATACTGACGGGTGCCTGCGCTGCCGTAAACAGGTGGCGCGTCCGCTTTGCACCCAGAACGGGCGCAAAGTCCAATGTTTCCACATCGGGACGGCCATCGGCGCTCAGGTCTCGCCATGACCTCGGTGCTGATCATCCTTGCCGTGCTGGTCCTGCTCGCCATCTTCCTGCAGGACGCGTTCGAGGTCATGCTGCTGCCGCGGCGCGTGCATCGGCGCGTGCGGCTGACCAGGTTCTTCTTCATAGCCGGCTGGACGGTCTGGTCCGGCGCCGCGATCCGGCTGCGGGCCGGCGCGAGGCGGGAGAGTTTCCTCAGCGTATTCGGCCCTCTCTCGATGGTGGTGCTGTTCGGCTTCTGGGCCAGCGGCATGATCCTGTGCTTCGGCGTGCTGGACTGGACGCTGCAACCGGGCCGTCCCGGGTCCATCTCGCCGCTGAGCGAGCAGATCTACATGAGCGGCGTCACCTTCGTGACGCTCGGCTACGGCGACGTGGTGCCGCGTTCAGGCATCGCGCGCGCGATCTGCGTGGTCGAGGCCGGGACCGGCATCGGCTTCATCGCCGCCGTGATCGGCTACCTGCCGGTGCTCTACCAGCTGTTCTCCCGTCGCGAGGCGCACGTCATCCAGCTCGATGCCCGCGCCGGGTCGCCGCCCACGGCAACCACCATGCTGAGCCGGCATGCGGGGAGTGCCGGGCTGCGCAAGCTGGATGAATCGTTGCGCGAATGGGAGATCTGGTGCTCCGAGCTGCTCGAAAGCCACCTGTCCTATCCGATGCTGGTCTATTACCGCTCGCAGCACGACAACCAGTCCTGGCTGGCGGCCGTGGCCGCGATCATGGATACCTGTGCGCTCATCCTGATCGGCGTCGATGCGCTGGAGCCGCTGCAGGCGCGCATGACGTTCACCATGGCCCGCCAGGTCCTGCTCGAGATGACCCGCTCGCTTCGCGTCGAATCGTTGCGCCGTACCGAGGGCGATCGATTGCCGCATGACGGCTATGCGCGCATGGCAACGACCCTGGACGGGATCGATATCGGCTGGAACGAGGGCGAGGACGTGGAGAAGACGCTGACCGCCCTGCGCGCGACCTACGAGCCGCTGCTCGAGGGTCTCAGCCTGCGGTTGCTGATCCGTCTGCCGGAATGGATCGCGGCGGACTACGCCACCGACCATTGGCATGACGGCCATCGCGGCCTGCTCGCCAGCCGGCTGATCGAGCAACTCGCCGCGCGCACGGTTCGCGACTGAAGGCCAGGGCTCTGCCCATTGATCCGCTTCGCGGCATCGATCCGCTTCGCGGCTCGATCGCTCGGGGCTCAGCCTCAGATCCATCTGTCATTCGGTCTATTCCGCCGCGGTCTAGGCGTTCGTGATCAGCCCGGTCACGTCGCGTCGGGACGATGTGCCGAACATGCGGGAGTAGTCCCGGCTGAACTGGGACGGGCTTTCGTAGCCGACCTGGAAGGCGGCCTTCTCGACGTTCCTCGCATCCGCGACCATCAGGTTGCGCGCTTCGAGCAGGCGGAGCTGCTTCTGGTATCGCAAGGGCGTCGTGGAGGTGAGTGCCTTGAACTGGCGGTGGAACGCCGACGGGCTCATCCGCGCTGCCTCCGCCAGCTCCTCGATGCGGACCGGCTCGGAGAACCGCTCGCGCAGCGTCCGGATCGCCATGACGATGCGATGCGCATGGCTGCTCGCCAGCACGACCTTGGCGGTGTCGCCGCCGCGCGGACCGGTCAGCAGCCGGTAGCACAGCTCCCGCATGATGGCCGGCTAGAGCGTCGGGATCGCCTTGGGCGTGTCCAGCAGGCGGACCATCCGCGGCGCGCAGTCCGCCATCGGGCCGTCGAAATCGGTGACGAAGACGCCCCCATCGACGTCGCGGCCCGGCGCCGGCGGCTCGTCCAGCCCCTCCCGGACCGCGCGCATCACGGCGAGATCGAACGCGATGACGATGCCGAGATAGGGTTCGCTCGGGCTCGCTTCGACGACACGACCGTAGGACGGCATCTCGATGCTGACGACGAGCGCCTGCCCGGCTCGCTAGTCGAGCCGCCGGCCGCCGAACGTCGACCATTTGGCGCCCTGGACGACGATGCAGAAGGCAGGCCGGAAGATCATGTGCGCGGGAGGCTTGGCATGGTCGGACCGAAGCATCGTGAGCCCATCGATCACCGTGGCGAACGGGCTGTCCCCGGCCTGCGCCGCCGTGTAGCGCGCGCCGGCCTGACGCGCGTCAGCCTGGCCGGAAGCGCGTCCTACGCCTCCATGAAGGGCGCCGTCGAGGTCCTCACCCGCTACCCTGGCGACGGAGCTGGGCTCACGCGGGATCGCCGTCAACACCGTCGCGCCGGGCGCCATCGCGACCGATTTCAGCGGCGGCCGGGTTCGCGACAATCCCGAATTCAACAAGCGCGTCGCCGACATGACCGCGCTCGGTCGTGCCGGCCTGCCCGACGATATCGGCCCGATGCTCGCATCGCTGCTCGGAGAGGAAAACCGCTGGATCAACGCGCAGCGCATCGAGGTCTCCGGCGGGATGCGGATCTGATGGACTCTCAAGGCTGAGCCTTGAGCGATCGAGCCGCGAAGCGGATCGATGGGCAGCGCCCTGGCCTTGGGGATCATCGCCAGCGCGTCCACAGGTCCGCGCCGTGCGCGCAGAGCGCGAGCAACAGCACGCCGCACAGCGCGAACCAGGGCGCGCCGCCGAGTGCCAGGCGCATCCCCAGCAGCAGGAAGAAGCCGGCCGCCAGCATGCTCAGCGCCAGCGGCGGCGGCACCCCCCGCCCGGCGAGCCGATGCAGCAGCAGCAGACCGGCGGCCTCGATCACGACGAGGCAGAGGATGGCATCGACCAGCCGGCTCACGCGGCTTGCGGCGCCAGCAGGTCGGGCGTGTCCGCGATCAGGCTCGCCACCGTCGTCGGCTGCTCCTCGTGCGCGAGGTGGCCGAGCCCGTCGAGGGTGATCACGCGCGCCTGCGGCAGGATCGCGCGCAGCCGCTCGGCGTCGGCGGGCGGGATCATCCGGTCGGCGCTGCCGACCAGGAGCGTCGCCGGCACGTGCAGTCGCGGCAGGTCGGCGGCCAGCGCCTGCAGGTCCCAGTGCGCCATCATCTGCAGCGCCGCCGAGACGTGGCCGGGATTGAGCAGCAGGCGCCGGTACAGTCGCAGGTCGGCCGGATCCAGGCGCGAGCCGGTATTGCCGAGCAGGCGCTCCACCAGGTCGCGGTTGGCGGCGTGCAGCGAGAAGATCCACGGCACCACGCGCGTGCGTGCGAGCAGCCGTGCTGCCGCCGGGAACAGCTGCGAGGACCGTCCCGGCAGCGGCATCAGCGCGCCGTTCAGGCTGAACAGCGGGCAGGGCGGCATCGCCCGGTCCAGGAT
>CAXUCM010000359.1:0-260 GCA_964249315.1 uncultured Acetobacteraceae bacterium
GTCCAGGACTGCAGGTTGTCCTTCAGCCCCATCACCATGATCTGGTCGAGCACCTGCGCGTGCACGGTCGGGTTGCGGATCGGCACCATGCTCTCGACCCGCCAGTCCATGTTGCGCGCCATCCAGTCGGCGCTGCTGATGTAGACCAGCGCGTCGCGCGACGGCAGGCGCGAGCCGTTGCCGAACACGAAGATGCGGCTGTGCTCCAGGAACCGTCCCACGATCGACTTGACCTGGATGTTCTCCGACAGGCCGGGCAC
>CAXUCM010000359.1:270-3857 GCA_964249315.1 uncultured Acetobacteraceae bacterium
CACCAGGATGCGCACCCCGGCGTTGGACGCGGCGTAGAGCCGGTCGATCAGCTCGTCGTCGACCAGCGAGTTCATCTTCAGCCAGATCTGCGCCGGCTTGCCCGCCTCGGCGTAGCCGATCTCGGCGTCGATCAGCGCCGTCAGGGTGGAGCGGATGGTGAGCGGGCTGAAGGCCAGCGCGTCCATCGAGTTCGGCTTGGCGTAGCCGGTCATGTAGTTGAACAGCCGGGCGGAATCGCGGGCCAGCCCGGGATCGGCGGTGAAGAAGCTGAGGTCGGTGTAGATGCGCGCCGTGATCGGGTGGTAGTTGCCGGTGCCGAAATGCGCGTAGGAGCGCACCGAGCCGCCTTCGCGGCGCACCACCAGGCTGAGCTTGGCGTGCGTCTTCAGCTCGGCGAAGCCGAACACCACCTGCACGCCCGCCGCCTCCAGGGTGCGGGCGAGGCGGATGTTGGCCTCCTCGTCGAAGCGCGCGCGCAGCTCGACCATGGCGGTGACCGACTTGCCGTTCTCGGCCGCCTCGATCAGCGCCTTGACGATCGGGCTGTCGCGCGACGTGCGGTACAGCGTCTGCTTGATCGCCACCACCGCCGGATCGAGGGCGGCCTGACGCAGGAACTGCACCACCACGTCGAAGCTCTCGAACGGGTGGTGCACGACGATGTCCTTGGCGCGGATGGCGGCGAAGCAGTCGCCGCCGAAATCGCGGATGCGTTCGGGAAAGCGCGGCGCGTACGGCGCGAACAGCAGGTCGGGCCGGTCGTCGACGATCAGCCGGCTGACATCGACCAGGCCGATCAGCCCGTCATGCACCTGGATCTCCTCGACCGGCACGTCGAGCTCGTCGGCGACCAGCGCGGACAGGCTGTCGGGCATGTCGGCGTTCATGTCGAGATGGATCACCACGCCGCGGCGCCGCCGCTTCAGCGCGGTCTCGTAGGAGCGCACGAGATCCTCCGCCTCGTCCTCGAACTCGACGTCGGTGTCGCGGATCACCCGGAACACGCCGCGTCCGCCGACATGGAAGCCCGGATACAGCCGGTCCAGGAACAGGCTGACCAGGTCCTCGAGCAGCATGAAGCGGATCGCCTCCGCCCCCGCCGGACCCTCCTGGGACGCTGGCAGGCGGATGAAGCGCTCCACCTGTGCCGGCAGCAGCACCAGGCCGCTCATCGCCTGGCGTTCGTCGCCGTCGCGCAGCAGGCGCAGGGCGAGCACCTGGTTGAGGTTGGGGATGAACGGGAACGGATGCGCCGGATCGACCGCGAGCGGCGTCAGCACCGGGAAGATCCGTTCCATGAAGAAAGTCTCGACCCAGGCGCGATCCTGGCCCTGCAGCGTGCTCGGATCGCAGACCACGATCCCCTCGGCCGCCATCTTCCCGCGCAGCTCGCGCCACATGCGCTGCTGGCCGTCGAGCAGCGCGCGCGCGCGCTCCTCGACCGCGCGCAGCTGCTGGCCCGGCGAGCGCCCGTCCGGCGAGCGCGTGCTCAGCCCCTCGCGCACCTGCCCGACCAGGCCGGCGACGCGCACCGAGTAGAACTCGTCCAGGTTGCCCGCGCAGATCGACAGGAAACGGAGCCGCTCGAGCAGCGGGTTGCGCAGGTTCTCCGCCTCTTCCAGCACGCGCTGGTTGAAGTCGAGCCAGGACAGTTCCCGGTTGATGAAGCGGTCGGGCGAGTCCGGCGCGATCCGGCCGTCCGGCTCGGCGGCGCTCGTCGTCGCTGCCGGCACGAGCGTCGCCCGGGAGCGCCGCGGACGCGACGGCGTCGGCGGCGTGGGCGCCTCCCGGATCCTCGCCGCGCGCCTGCCGTTCAAATGCGCCGTATCCGCCACCCTGCACCTCGCTCGGCCTGCACCACCACTCCCGCGCTCGCGTCCCGAACCTGAAGTCCCTCAGACTTCAGGTTCTCAGTGGACCCTGGCTAGATCAACGAGATAGCGGCCTGCCTCTCTCCCGAATTCGCGATCGAATTCCGGAGGCAGGACACTAGGGCAGAACCGTGCCGGCTTGAAGTGCGGGACGGCTCACGCCGCCAGGCTCGATACGACCGCGCCCACCAGGGCCGACGACCGGCACGGCTTCAGCACGAAGCGGTCGCGCGGTCCCAGCGCGCCGAAGTGGCGCAGCGCGTCCGGGCGGCCGGTGACGAACACGACAGGGATCTGCGGGGAGCGCGCGCGCAGCTGGCGGGCCAGGTCGACGCCGCTGACCGGGCCCGGCATGTGCACGTCGGTCAGCAGCAGGTCGAAGCCGCGGCCCTCGTCGAGCAGGCACTGCGCCGCCTCGCCGCTCGCCGCCTCAGTGACCACGAACCCGGCATCGACCAGCGCCTCGGACAGCATCGTCCGGATGAAGGTCTCGTCCTCCACCAAAAGCACGTGAAATTGCAGCATGACAGTCCTCGCAGGGTCGACAGCCGCCGAACCGGCGCATAGCACCTGCGTAGTCCAGTCTCGATCGTGGCAAATGTCACGAAGCTGCGAGTCGTGCCTGCGCGCGCGTTACAAAGTCGTGCGGCTCCGCGCCTGACGATCACGGGGAAAGCATGTCCGTAGACGAGCCCAAGCAGCCTGACCCGATCCAGATCGAGAAGTCCAGTCGCGCTCTCGCCGCGGTGGGCGTGTTCGAGCGCATCGTTCATAAGACACGGATGGCGATGGCGGTGTCCGACCCGCGTCTGCCGGACTGTCCGCTGGTGTTCGTCAATCCGGCCTTTACCGAAATGACCGGCTACGGACCGGAGCACATCCTGGGGCGGAACTGCCGCTTCCTGCAGGGTCGGGAAACCGACCCGGAGGCGGTGCTGCGCATCCGCAAGTCGCTCGCCGAGCGGCGGCCGATCAATCAGGAGCTGTATAATTATCGGCGCGACGGCTCCGGTTTCTGGAACGCCCTCTACATCAGCCCGATCTTCAACGATGACGGGACGCTGGCCTATTTCTTCGCCAGCCAGGTCGATGTCAGCGCGCGCAAGGAGGCGTTGCGTCGGCAGGCGCAACGAGTCGAGAGCATGGGCGCCCTTGCCTCCGGCGTCGCGCACGAGTTCAACAACCTGATGACCATCGTGCTCGGCAGCATCGAGCGCGCCGGCAAGTCCGCCGTCGACGACGTGCAGAAGCGGCAGCTCGAACGGGCCGACTGGGGCGCGCAACGGGCCGGCAAGCTGGCCGGCGAGCTGCTGTCGCTGGCCAGGCGACAGGTCCATGACGGGCGCGTCGTCGATCTCAACCAGGTCGTCGGCAGCTTCGAAGACACCCTGTCGCAGCTGATCCCGACGACCGTCCAGATCAGCCTCCAGATCGCGGCCGAGCCGACGCTGGTGCAGCTCGACCCTGAGCAGCTCGAGCTGGTGCTGCTCAACCTGGTCCGCAACGCGGTCGATGCGATGCCCGACGGCGGCCGGGTGACAGTGTCGACCCGGATCCTGTCGCAACCCGAGGCGGCGGCGTCGCTGAACGGCCGTCGCGCCGTCGAGCTGCTGGTTTCGGACAACGGCACCGGCATGCCGCCGGAGGTCGCCGCGCGCGCCACCGAGCTGTTCTTCACCACCAAGGGACACAGCAAGGGCAGCGGGCTCGGATTG
>CAXUCM010000360.1:0-243 GCA_964249315.1 uncultured Acetobacteraceae bacterium
ATGCGCGACCTCGCCACCTACCTGCGCCAGCCGGCGCCGGACGAGACCCTCGACGAGGCCGCCGGCTGGTTCAGCGCGCGCGACGTCCCGCGCGCGTGACCCGGGCCGGAGACCTGCACGCGCAATGGCGCGCCCTGCCGGTGCGCGCCGACGCGGCGCTGCTGACCACGTCGCGGGCGATGATCCTGGCGCCGCATGCCGACGACGAGACGCTCGGCTGCGGCGGGCTGATCGCCGAGCTGT
>CAXUCM010000360.1:253-3812 GCA_964249315.1 uncultured Acetobacteraceae bacterium
GCCGGCCGCCACTGGTGATGGTCGCGACCGCCGGCACCGGCTCGCATCCGGGCTCGCGCGCGTGGCCGCCGGCAAGGCTGCGCGCCCAACGCGAGCAGGAGGTGCGCGCCGCCACCGCCAGCCTCGGCCTGCACGCGTCGCGGCTGACGATGCTAGGCCTGCGCGACACCGCGGCGCCGAACTCCGGTCCGGCCTTCGAGACGGCCTGCCGCAGCATCGCCGAGGCGGCGGCACGGGACGGCTGCGACACGCTGCTCGCACCGTGGCTGCACGACCCGCACTGCGACCACGAGGCGGTGCAGCGCATGGCCGGAGAGGTGGCACGAACGGGTGGCCTGCGGCTGCTGTCCTATCCGGTCTGGGGCTGGCTGATCGCACCTGACACCGAGGTCGAGACCGAGCAGCCGACCAACGGCTTCCGCCTCGACATCGCCGCACACCTGTCGCGCAAGCGGGAAGCGATCCGCCGGCACGCCTCGCAATATTCCGACCTGATTACCGACGATCCGGCCGGCTTCCGGCTTCCCGCCGACCTGCTCGCGGTGTTCGAGCAGCCGTACGAGACTTACCTGGAGACGCGATGAGCCGGCAGAGCTGGAAGCCGGAGGTGTTCGACCGGATCTATGCCGGCAGCGCCGATCCGTGGGCGTTCGAGACCAGCCCGTACGAACGGGACAAGTATGCCGACACGCTGGCCCAGCTCGGCGAGCGCCGCTTCATCCACGCGCTTGAGCTGGGCTGCTCGATCGGAGTGATGACCCGCCAGCTGGCCGCGCGCTGCGACCGGCTGCTCGCCCTCGATGCCGCGACGGCGGCGGTGACGCGTGCCCGCCAGCGCTGCGACGGCCTCGCCCACGTCACGATCGAGCGTGCCGTCCTGCCGGGCGACTGGCCGGCGGGCAGGTTCGATCTGATCCTGATCTCGGAGGTGCTGTATTTCCTCGATCCCGACGACATCGCGGCGTCGGCGCGGCATTGCGTCGAAGCGGCGCGTCCGGACTGCATCATCCTGCTGGTGAACTGGACCGGCGCCACCGACACGCCGACGACCGGGGATCAGGCGGCGACGCTGTTCCGCGAGGCCGCCGCCGGCTTCATTCCGCGAGCACCGGTGCTTCGACCATCCTACCGGCTGGACCGACTGGATCGCTCCGCCGCGTGTCCCTGAGGTCGGCGAGGATGCGCTTCGCCGCGTCGACCTGCCGGTCGAGTGCCTGGCGCGCGACCGCGACGCGGGCCAGCGCCGGGCTGGCCGCCTCGATCCGCGCCCAGCTCTGGCCGTAATAGTCCGAGCGCACCCAGTCCAGCACGGTGGCCGGCGGCAGCGCCGCCTCGCGCGCGAGCAAACGCACCAGGTCGTGCCAGGACGCGGTCGGCTGGTTCCGGCCGGCCCAGACCACCCGGGTGCGCGCGCGCAGCCCGGCTAGCCGCCGGCAGGTCAGCCCCCGCTCGAGCTCGGCATCGAGGAAGGCATCCTGCCGTACCATGCGCCGCGCCATGGTGTCGGCCATGCCGCCGGCAGCGCGCCCCTGCAGGCGACCGGAGACGGTGACGCGCACCTCCGGCGCATGGCGGATGCGGGCATCGACCAGACGCAGCGCACGCAGGAAGCCGCGATCCTCGCCGGTCGGCAGCGGCGGCATGCCGCCGGCGCGTGCCCAGGCGGCGACGGTGACGGCGATGCTGGCGCCGGAATGCTCGCAGTGGCGCGGCAGCGGGTCGGCCGGGTCGGGATCGACCACGCCGTGGATCTCGTCGAGCAGGGCGGCATAGGCCACCTCGCGCGCGTCGTCGGCATGCAGGGCGGCGCTGATCTGCAACGCCTCGACCGGATCGATCACGGCACGGCCGCAGACCACTTCGGCGCCGCCGGCGAAGGCGGCGCGATTGCCGGCGACCCAGTCCCCGGCCACCACGCCGTCGGCATCGGTGGTGGCGATGATGCCGGCGGGTCCGGCGATCCGCGCCGCCAGCGCCAGCGCATGGCTGCGCGCGTGCCCGGCGTTCGCCTGCGACGGCGGGAAGCGGCGGTTCGCCACGGTCATCTCGAAGCGCAGCCTCGGCCGCAGCCGCTCGATCAATCCGGCGCTGTCGTCGGTGCAGTTGTTCAGCACCAGCACGACGTGATCGCAGGTCCCGCCGCCGTCCTGGTCGTCGAGCGCGCCCAGGCAGGCTTCCAACCGCAACACCTCGTCGCGGGCGGGGATCGCCACCACGAAGCGCGGCATCGGATCGGTCGGAACGAGCATGCAGGGTCTCCAGAAGGACGCTGCGGCAACACCTTGCGGGATTTCGTGGTTGCACCGGGCGACCGTCAAAACTTCGCGGCCTTGCTGGCTGATCGCGGACACTGGTGCTAGGCACGAACGTTCACGGGAGACCTCGATCATGGCCGCCAAGGACGTCAAGAAAGTCGTGCTCGCCTACTCCGGCGGCCTCGATACCAGCGTGATCCTGCGCTGGCTGCAGATCGCGTATCGTTGCGAGGTCGTGACCTTCACCGCCGATCTCGGCCAGGGCGAGGAGCTGGAGCCGGCGCGGCGCAAGGCCGAGATGGTCGGCGTGAAGCAGATCTTCGTCGACGACCTGCGCGAGACCTTCGTGCGCGACTTCGTGTTCCCGATGTTCCGCGCCAACACCCTCTACGAGGGCCAGTATCTGCTCGGCACCTCGATTGCGCGGCCGCTGATCGCGCAGCGGCAGATCGAGATCGCCGAGCAGGTCGGCGCCGACGCCGTCGCGCACGGCGCCACCGGCAAGGGCAACGACCAGGTGCGCTTCGAGCTGGCCTATTACGCGCTGAAGCCGGACGTGAAGGTGATCGCACCCTGGCGCGAATGGGACCTGACCAGCCGCACCAGGCTGCTCGCCTTCGCCGAGGCGCACCAGATCCCGATCACCCGTGATGCGCGCGGCGAGGCGCCGTTCTCGGTCGACGCCAACCTGCTGCACTCCTCCTCGGAGGGCAAGATCCTGGAGGATCCGGCGCTGCCGCCGGACGAGTCGGTGTTCCAGCGCACCATCAGCCCGGAGGCCGCGCCGGACGTCGCCACCGAGATCGCCGTCGACTTCGTCCGCGGCGATGCGGTTGCGATCGACGGCGAGACGCTGTCGCCGGCGGCATTGCTGACCCGGCTGAACGCGCTGGGGCGTGCCCACGGCATCGGCCGGCTCGATCTGGTCGAGAACCGTTTCGTCGGCATGAAGTCGCGCGGCATCTACGAGACCCCGGGCGGCACCATCCTGCTGGCGGCGCATCGCAGCATGGAGACGATCACGCTCGACCGCGAAGCCGGCCACCTCAAGGACAGCTTGATGCCGCGCTACGCCGAGCTGATCTATAACGGCTTCTGGTTCAGTCCCGAGCGGCGCATGCTGCAGGCGCTGATCGACACCAGCCAGCACAGCGTCACCGGCCGGGTGCGGCTGAAGCTCTACAAGGGCAACGTGATCACCGTCGGACGCGAGAGCCCGCACAGCCTGTACGACACGCGCGTGGTCACCTTCGAGGACGACCAGGGCGCCTACGACCAGGTCGACGCGCAGGGCTTCATCAAGC
>CAXUCM010000361.1:0-3804 GCA_964249315.1 uncultured Acetobacteraceae bacterium
CATCCAACGCTTCTGCCAGAAAACACAGCAAATCGGAAGGATTATGGAATCAGGACACTAGGATAAAGACAAACAGGATTCCAACGGCCCGCCTTTGATCGGGGTCCAGCGGTGGAACCCCTGGCCTCTCTCCTGTTCGCGCCGAAGCGGCGGAACCCCTCAGCCCTTCAGCTTCTTCGAGCACGCGCTGTAATAGCCGCCGCCCTTCTGCACCCAGCGCAGGCCGCCGTTGGCGCTGCTCGCCTTGTTGGCCTTGTACTGGTCGAGGCAGGTGTGCATGCGGCCCTTGCCCGGCGTCTCCTTGGCATATTTCGGGTCGATCGTCGTGGGGAAGGTGGCCGCGCCGGAGGAGGCCGGGGTCGTCGACTTGCTGACCGTGGCAGGCGCGGTGGCGACGGCACCGCTCTTGCTCTGGGTGGTGGCGGCGGGCGTGACCGCGGTGCATTGCTTCGCCCGGAAGGTCTTCCAATCCTCGCCGCCGAGGCTGCCGTCCGCTTTTGCCGCCTTGTACTTGGCGCTGCACTCCTTCATCGACACCGCGGACGCCGGCGTGCCGAAGGCCGCGCACAGGATTGCGGCCGCAAGTGCGCCGCCCAGCTTTGTCCTGATCCCGCGCATGTCTGGTCTTCCTTCCGATCGAATGCGGCTGCAATTCAGCACCACTGCCATTTCCCGAATAATCACGTCTCCGAGACAAGATGGTGGCGGCGTGCGGGGATGCTGACGTACGAGCGTAAAAGGTCGGAGCTTTGCCCCCATCGATCCGCTTCGCGGCTCGATCACCAAAGGCTCGCCCTTGGAAACCTCTTATAGAAGGATTCTCAAGGCTGAGCCTTGAGCGGGTCCAGGGCAGAGCCCTGGCCTTGCTAGGTCACGTAACTACTTGCCGCCGGTAAGACGCCCGATCATCCCGGCGAAGTCGAAGTTCGAGGCGTCCGCCTGAGGCGTGCCTGCGGGCGGGACGGTGCCGTCCGGAGTCGCGTGATCCATTGCGTGCGGCAGGAACTGGGCCAGCACCTGGCTGGCGACGCCGGCCGGCAGACCATGCTGCTGCGCCCAGCTGTCGAGCTGCTGCGGCGGGAACACCTGGGCGATCTGCTCGGCGGAGACCGGCAGGTTGTGCCCCTGGCCGATCCAGGACTCCGCCTTGTCGCCCAGACCGGATTGCTGGAATTTCTGCAGGATGCCGGCCGGTCCGCCGGCCGCGTTGATCACCTCGGTGAGCAGGCCGCCGGCTCCGGCCTGGGTGCCCCCGCCGCCGCCGAACAGGCCGCCGAGTAGTCCGAACACACCGCTCATCGCGCATCGCCCTCCAGAAGATCAGGCCTTGGCCACCCGGTCGAAGGCCAGCAGCGTGTCGAGCACCGCCGCCATCTGCTTTAGCGGAATCATCGTGGGTCCGTCACTCGGGGCGACGTCCGGATTTGGATGCGTCTCGATGAACACCGCGGCGACCCCGATCGCGACCGCCGCACGCGCCAGCACCGGGGCGAACTCCCGCTGGCCGCCGGAGGTGCTGCCGAGGCCGCCCGGCTGCTGCACCGAATGGGTGGCGTCGAACACCACCGGGTAGCCGGTGCGCGCCATCACCGGCAGGCCGCGCATGTCGTTGACCAGGGTGTTGTAGCCGAACGAGGTGCCGCGCTCGGTCAGCAGGATGCGCGAATTGCCGGTCGAGGCGATCTTGGCGGCGACCTGCGCCATGTCCCAAGGCGCCAGGAACTGGCCCTTCTTGACGTTGACCGCGGCCCCGCTCTCGCCGGCGGCGAGCAGCAGGTCGGTCTGCCGGCACAGGAAGGCGGGGATCTGCAGCACGTCGACGGCGGCGGCGGTGACGGCGCACTGCGCCGGCAGGTGCACGTCGGTCAGCACGGGGACGGCGAAGCGCTCGCGGATGCCGGCCAGGATCTCCAGGCCGCGATCCATGCCGACGCCGCGCGCCGCTCCCAGGCTGGTGCGATTGGCCTTGTCGAAGCTGCTCTTGTAAATCAGGCCGATCCCGCGCGGCCGACAGAGTGCCGTCAGCGCGTCGGCCACCTCGCTCGCATGGTCGCGCGACTCGATCTGGCAGGGCCCTGCGATCAGCGTGAACGGACGCTCGTTGCCGACCACCAGCTCGCCGATGCGCACGTCGCTCACGCGAGCGTCCTCATACCAGCCGGGCCTTCTTCAGCGAGGCCTCGATGAAGCCGCGGAACAGCGGGTGCGGCGAGAACGGCTTGGAGGTGAGCTCGGGATGGTACTGCACGCCGATGAACCAGGGATGGTCGCGATACTCGACGATCTCGGGCAGCACCCCGTCCGGGCTCATGCCGGAGAACACCAGTCCCGCCGCCTCCAGCCGCTCGCGGTAATGCACGTTGACCTCCCAGCGATGCCGATGCCGCTCGCTGACCTCGTCCGTGCCGTATGCCTCGGCGACGCAAGAGCCCCTTGCCAGCACTGCCGGATAGGCACCCAGGCGCATGGTGCCGCCGAGATTGCCGCCGGCGCGACGACGCTCGAGATCCGCGCCGCGCGCCCACTCCGTCATCAGCCCGACCACCGGCTCGTCGGTCGGTCCGAACTCGGTCGAGGAGGCCAGCGGCAGGTCGGCCAGGTTGCGGGCGCACTCGATCACCGCCATCTGCATGCCGAAGCAGATGCCCAGGAACGGCACCTTGCGCTCGCGGGCGAAGCGCACGGACTCGATCTTGCCGGCCGAGCCGCGCTCGCCGAAACCGCCCGGCACCAGGATGCCGTGCACGTCCTGCAGCCGTTCGACGGCGCCGGCCTGCTCGAAGATCTGGCTGTCGACCCAGTCGAGCTGGACCTTGACGCGGTTGGCGATGCCGCCATGGATCAGCGCCTCGCCGAGCGATTTGTAGCTGTCCAGCAGGCTGGTGTATTTGCCGACCACGGCGATGCGCACCTCGCCCTCGGGATTGCGGATCGCATCGAGCACGCGCAGCCAGGCCGACAGGTCCGGCTCGTCGGCATGCGGCAGCTCGAAATGGCGCAGCACCTCGGTGTCCATGCCGCCGGCATGGTAGGAGATCGGGCAGGCATAGATCGTATCGACGTCCAGGGCCGCGACCACCGCCTCCGGACGCACGTTGCAGAAGCTGGCGATCTTGCGCCGTTCCGCCTCCGGCAGCGGCCGGTCCGAGCGGCAGAGCAGCATCTGCGGCTGGATGCCGACATTCTGCAGCTCCTTGACCGAATGCTGGGTCGGCTTGGTCTTCAGCTCTCCGGCCGAGGCGATGAACGGCACCAGGGTCAGATGGATGAACATGGTGCGCTCGGCGCCAAGATCGTTGCGCATCTGCCGGATCGCCTCCAGGAACGGCAGGCTCTCGATGTCGCCGACGGTGCCGCCGATCTCGATCAGGGCGAAATCCAGCCCGTCGGTGTCGGCGACGATGGCCTCCTTGATGGCGTCGGTGATGTGCGGGATCACCTGCACGGTGGCGCCGAGATAGTCGCCGCGGCGCTCGCGCGCGATCACGTCGGAGTAGATCCGTCCGGTGGTGGCGTTGTCGGCGCGGGTGGCATGCACGCCGGTGAAGCGCTCGTAATGGCCGAGATCGAGGTCGGTCTCGGCCCCGTCATCGGTGACGAACACCTCGCCATGCTGGGTCGGGCTCATCGTGCCGGGATCGACGTTGAGGTAGGGGTCCAGCTTGCGCATGCGGACCTTGTAGCCGCGCGCCTGCAGCAGGGCGGCGAGGGCGGCCGAGGCGATGCCCTTGCCGAGAGAGGAGACCACGCCGCCGGTGATGAATACGAACCGCGTCATGGGCGTTCGTCCTACACCCGAATCGC
>CAXUCM010000362.1:0-3802 GCA_964249315.1 uncultured Acetobacteraceae bacterium
GGGCAGTAGCGGAGATCATCGATTGTGCCACCGGCCAGCTGGATCTCGTCGATCATCCAGCGATGGAGCGCATCGAGTTGTGTCTCGTCAAACAGGCCACGCGCAATACCCGATTGGTTCGTCACGACAAAGACATGCAGACCGGCGTTGCATGCAGAGCGGATCGCGGTCCGGCTGTCGGGTGTCCAATCAAAGCGCTCCCGCGAGCCGACCCATCCATGATCGTGGTTGATAACGCCGTCACGATCAAGAAACAGGGCCGGCCGCTGAAGCTTCGCAGGTAACTCGATCCGGGCACGCGTAAGGTCATCGGGCACACCAATATCGCGGAAGTGGCCCGTTCCCACGACGCCACGAAGCTGACCATCGGCGGCGAGAGATGGTAGCACATCCGCCTCCAGCGAACAGATCGGTGTGAGATGACGCAGCAGGTCATGCCCGAACAGATAGATCCCAGTATTGATCAAACCAGGCTGTCCGGCTGGCTGGGATGCCTCAAAGCGCTCGATTTGTTCACCATCCGGCGCCAGCGAGATGACGCCGTAGCGTCCGGTATCATCCAGCGCCCGCAACATCATCCACCCTGGCACGTCGGAGGTCTTGGCAGCCCGGCTCAACAAGGCTGCAATATTGCAGTCGAACAGGGAGTCGCCATTGCAGAGGAGGAACCGCTTATGCAGATATTGTCTCGCGTGATACAGCGCACCGCCAGTGCCGGCCCCCTGCGGTTCAACCGAGAGCACGATGCGGGCAGGCTTCGGAAGGAAGCGTTGTAGCGCCGTCACCGCGTGACCAACTTCATCGGATAGATGGCCTGCCAGTAAAAGAAATTCCTCGACACCATAGCGCTGCATCTCGCGCATGATCCAAGCCAGGAACGGCCGACCGCCGCAAGACATTAGCGGCTTCGGCGTATTGAAGGTGAGCTCGCCGAGCCGTGTCCCAAGGCCGCCTACCAGGATGGCGCATTGTGCGATCGTTGCGCGTGGCGTGAAGGCGGACATTGAGGAGGCTGTCAATGCGGACGACATGTACACTCGACAATCGCACGAAGGCTGAGGCCGGTCATGTGCTGCAGGTCGCATCCGGCCATCCCCGGCGAGGCGCGGTGTAGTTCATGGAAGGCCGATATGAGAAAAAGGTCGAGCAATGCAAACATCCTGCGTATCCATCAAGGAGAGAACGGTCGGTGTCTAGCCGGCTCTGACCGCCTCATCCTTGACCTTCTGCCATGGGCGCTCCCGCCGTGGCGGCGTTGCGAGGAGAAGATGGTGGTCGGTCGCGACCAAGTTTGCGTTAAGAAACGGATCGGCATCCATAGTCTCATGCCAGCGATCATGCAGGCGCCGCAAGTCATGCCATGATCGGCTCAATCGCGCGAAGCTGTCATCCGGTCCGCGGCTGACACCGTCGACATGTGTCAGTAGCGCGTGCGGCGTCCAAACCACGCGATGACCCGCCGCACGTGCTCGCAAGCACATGTCGATGTCATTGCACGTAAGCGAGAAACTTTCGTCGGCACCTCCAATCGCCTCAAACGTATCCCGCCGCACCGCCAGACAGGCGCCAGTCACTGCAAGTAAATCACGTGTCAGCACGAGCTGGCCCAGATAGCCGGGGTCCTCTTCGCGCGCCGAGCGCAGCACGTGGGTGGCGCCCATCTCGTCTACCGTAATGCCGCCGTGTTGCAAGCTCCGGTCTCTGTAGAGCAGTCGCGCTCCGGCGATTCCGACCCCTGGACGCGTGACCTGACGCACCATCTCGTCCAGCCAGTCAGAGCCGATCACGTCGGTGTCGTCGTTCATCAAGACGAATATGCTCCCGGTCGCGCGTGCCGCGAGCCGGTTGTTCAGGACCGACCAGTTGAACGGTACGTTGATGGTATCGACCTGCACTCGGGGATCACGTGACAGGCGACGTAGCGAGAGCTGTGCGGCAGCGGATGTGCTGCCGTTATCGGCGATCAATATCTCGATGTTCGGATAGGTGGTTCGCTCCAGCAGGCCGGTCATGCAGGCGCGCAGCAGCTCCGGCTGCTCGCGTGTCGGGATGAGTATCGAGACCCGTGGCAAAGAAGCGGGAAGCGGGAACGTCACTTTAGGCCACACGTCACCACCTATATAGACATCCGAGACGATAATGGCACCCGATGTCTCCTCCAGGTGCCGCTTCACCGTACGCGCCACGTCCGGATAGATCGAGGTGTTACGGCTGCGTGGAAATGGCAGCGGCCGTCCGGGCTTGCGTCCGCGGTGGTAAAGCACCGATGGGATGTGGGCGATGGCCCCGGCATGTAGCCCTTGAGTAACGCGTAGCAGCAGGTCGTAGCGGGCGTGCGAGCCGCCATCCTCTCGTATGCCGCCCACAGCGAGGACTCGCGAGCGCCGGAAGATCGCGAGCTGGCCGACCGTATCGCCCGCCAGCAGCATGTCGGGGCTCCAGCCCGGCTTGAACAGCGGCGCGCAACGCTCTCCCGCCTCGTCAAGGGTATCCTCGTCGGAATAGAGCAGGTCGAGATGCGGCGCCTTGTCCAATGCCAGTGCGATCTCGTAGAGCGCCGTCGCTGCGAGCCTGTCACCTGCCTCCAGGAACGCCACGAACGAGGCCTCGGCTCGTGTGAGCGCCGCCTGCCAGAGATCGCCGATGCCTCCATCAGAAGGCGCCTCCACCAGCACAATCCCAGGCACGTGTGATGCCGTCGTCTGCAACATGCTCCTTACTGCTGTCGGCAGGTCACATGGACAGGCGACGTAGAGGTCCCAATATGGGTAGAGTTGCTCGTCAAGCGCTTCCACGGTTTCGAGCAGCAGATCCGGCCTAGTCGGCTCGGCAGCAATCAACAGCGAGATCCGAGGCGTCTCAGGAAGTGACGCGATTTGGCGGTTGATGGCGAGCAGGTCTTGTTCATCAAGCAGACCGTGGCGCTGGACCCAAAGCGTATAGGCGAGAGGGTCGGATGGCAACGGTCCGTCCGGGAACAAGTCCGCCAGCAAGTCGATACGCTCGCGAGCCTCGCGGGAGTCGGCCACCTTTGCCAGCAACTCGGCACGGGAGCTGCCATTCAGGAGCGTCGTCAGCGCGCCCGGGTCCGGATCACGTCCAAGACCGTTGCGGAACAGCCGAGTGATATAAGCCTCGTCGCAACGCTCCTCCTGGCCATGCAGGGTGCGGAACTCCGCCGAGCCGACGACGGCCCGAGCCAGCTCGCCAGCGCCTTCTCCCTTGCTTAGCATCGCCGAGAAACCCTGAAGAGCCGCCAGCTCCGGAGGCCGCCTCAGCGCCGTTCGGAACACCCGGATGATCAGGCTAGCATGTGCCGAAACCTCTCGTACTGTCGTGATCGTCGTCGCCATCCAGAAATCCTAGCCCTGGTGCAAGGCATCGTCCAATCTTTGAGCTTGTATGCCAACCTGCCGATAGGCATACTGTTAACGGGGTCCTGTACATGAATCTGCGTCGTGTCTCTATCGCAAGTACCAAGCAGTCTTTCACTTGCCCCATAGAGGTCATGGCTTTGCCCTGAACCCGCTTAAGGCGCAGCCTTGCGGATCCATTTGCTTCATAGAAGTTTCTAAAGACTAGCCCCTTGTCGGGGCTTGGGCGGAGCTTCAACCTTAACCCTCGGTGTGTCAGTCTCTACGCTGCCTGGTATGAGTCCTCTGGTACTAGGGAGTCGCTTCGAGACGCGGTGAGGCTACCTCAATCGTGTCTGAAGCCGCGGCCCTCCATCGCGTATGGAAACCACGCTCAGGCCTCGTGCTTCGGGCCCTCGCTCAGCCAACGCGGTTCCGCTCTCGGCCCT
>CAXUCM010000363.1:0-3796 GCA_964249315.1 uncultured Acetobacteraceae bacterium
GCCGAGCCTTGAGCGGGTCCAGGGCAGAGCCCTGGCCTTAAAACTGGAAGTAGAGAAAGCGGCTCGGGTTATCGAGGTTGTAGAGCCCGGCGATCAGCAAGGCACCGATGGCCAGCCCCCAGCGCACGGACGGGTGCCAGCGCAGCGCGGGCAGGGGGAAGGGGCGGACCGCCTCGAGCGCCGGTCGGAAGCCGACCATGATCTGCTGCGTGTTGGGCAGGCACCAGACGATGGCGAAACCCGACGCGATCCGCAGCCACTGCTTCAACTCGGTGGCGTCGCCGACGGGGACGAACAAGGCCGGAGCCTGCCAGCCGGATGCCTTGTGCAGCCACGTCAGCAGCTCGGCCGGAACGGCGAGGCGGCTCGCCGCCGGATGCAGACCGACCATGCCGCGCAGCATCGAGACGGCATAGGCCGGCGAATGCGCCCGGAAGAAGATCTGGCCGACGAGCACGGCGAGGAAGGTCAGGGTGATGCTGGCCGCGGTGACGATGAGCCCGGGCGGTTTGCGCTTGCCGCCGAAGATGCGCCAGGCATGGTTGATCGAGAGATAGGCCGCATGCAGCAGCCCGAAGATGAGGAACTGCAGGCCGGCGCCGTGCCAGATGCCGGCGAGCGTCATCGTGAAGAACACCGGCAGCAGGAACAAGGCGGCGAAACCACCGAGGCTGCGTGCCGCCTTGCGCGTGCTGTCGAGCCCTCGCGCGGCTCGCCGGCGCGCGATCCAGAGCGCCATCGGGTTGAACAGGTAGAGCGTCAGGTAGCGCGTCAGCGTCATGTGCCAGCGCTGCCAGAAATCGATGATGCAGCGGCTGCGATAGGGCGAGTTGAAGTTCAGCGGGAACAGGATGCCGAACATCCGGGCGATGCCGATGGCCATGTCGGAATAGCCGGAGAAGTCGAAATAGAGCTGCAGCGCGTAGCTCAGCGACGCCTGCCAGGCCGACGCGGCGCTGAGCAGATGCGGAGCCGCGAACCCCGCATCCGCGGCGACCGCGAGGGGATCGGCGATGATGACCTTCTTGCCGAGTCCGATGACGAAGATGCTCAATCCGATCGCCAGGTTGTCCAGCTGCAGCCGGTAGGTCTTCGGATCGGCGAATTGCGGCAGCATCTCGCGGTTGTGCAGGATCGGGCCGGCGATCAGGTGCGGAAAGAACGTCACGAACAGCAGGTAGTCGACCAGGCTGGGACGTTTTACCAGGCCCTGGCTGCAATCGACGAGGTAGCCGATCTGCGTGAAGGTGAAGAACGAGATGCCGAGCGGCAGGACGATCCGCGCGGTCCAGTCGAGGGCGGGCAGATCGGCCAGGCCGCAGAAGGCCAGCAACGCGAACAGGTATTTGTAGAACAGCAGCAGCAGCAGGTTGCCGACGATGCCGCCGGCGAGCAGGCCGCGACGCCACCGCTCCGAGGTCATCGACTGGATGGACCAGGTTATGGCGTAGTTGAAGCCGACCGAGCCGAGCAGCAATCCGATGAAATGCGGGTTCCACCAGCCGTAGAAGAACAGCGAGCACGCCACCAGCCATCCGCGCGCGAGCCGCGGCTGGCAGGAAGCGGCGACATAGAAACCGAGCAGGGATGCCGGCAGGAAGGCGAAGATGAAAACGTACGAGTTGAACAGCATCCGAGCTTGTCGCTAGCCAGGCCCGGTACGGGCGTGCGATCCCGCGGCATGCAGTTCCAAACGCTGCAAGACCAGGAAGGATTCGATGAAGTCGCAGACCTGCTTCGTGGCCCGGTCGGCACCTTCCGGGCTCGTATGGATGCGCCAGCCATCGTCGATGAAGTCATGCCCCGGCATGGTCCGCGGACGGTTGTCGGCAATGCCCGCGTAGGCGTGCACGATCGCCGGATAGGTGGGATCACAGTCCGGCACCGGCGCCACGTAGACCAGCACGCGCGTGCCGTCGCGCTGGTAGGTCTTGCGGAACTGCTCGATCTGCCTGCGGTTCAGCGCACCAAGCGCCTTGACCGGGAGCGTGCATCGATCCGGCAGCGCCACCGGCACCTCGTGCGCCCCGCCCGGACGCTGGGTGGCGAAGGGCCGGCCGGGCCGCCACACGGCGAACCAGCCTCGCCCGGCGCGCATCTCCGCCGATGCATCACGCCACCAGCGATCCGAGCGGCTGAACTGGACCAGGCCCTGATGCAGGAAGACGATCGGGACGCGGACCAGCCGGCGCGGGTCGTCGGCGAAGATGGTTCCGATCTGCTGCAGGTTGCCGTGACGGATCGCGGCCGTGGCGCCGTCATCCCAGAGATGGTCGAGATCCTCCTGATGCTTCAGCAGCGTCCAGGCGCCGACATAGAGAATGATCAGGCGCGGACGGCTGTTGCGGGCAAGATAGTGGTCGAGCAGCATGCCCGGATAGAAGATCATGCCGCCGGCCGGTTGGCCGAGATTGAAGGCGCTCTGCTTCAGCCGGCGCTGGATCAGGTCGGGACGGACGCCGAAGACCAGGGACGAGTCGCCGACCAGGACGATGTCGGCCTGCTGCCGTCGCAGCGAGAACTTGACGCAGTCGTTGGCATTCCAAAACACCTGGTTGTGACGACAATACAGCGTGTTCGAACGGAGCGCGAAGTAGGGGGCAGCCAGAACGGCAAGGCAAAACAGCAACACGGTCGCAAGAAAACAGACAGGTCGATGCTTCACGGCGACACAACTCTCTCGCCGGGCGGATCGTTGCCGGCGTCGGGAACGTGAGGCTCATTTTAGCACATCTTCTTGGCTCGCAGAGATATAGCATCGTCAAAGCCGCTGCCGAATGCGTGACCTGCGGCTCGCCTGACGCTCACGCCCGCAGGATCGTGCGCCCGGCATAACGCGCCGCCGAACCGAGCTCCTGTTCGATACGGATCAGCTGATTGTATTTTGCGGTACGGTCCGAGCGCGACAGCGAGCCGGTCTTGATCTGCCCGCAATTGGTCGCGACCGCCAGGTCGGCGATGGTGGCGTCCTCGGTCTCGCCGGAACGGTGGCTCATCACCGCGCTGTATCCGGCGCGGTGCGCCAGCTCGACGGCCTCCAGCGTCTCCGACAGGGTGCCGATCTGGTTCACCTTGACCAGGATCGAGTTGGCAGTGCCGGCGGCGATGCCGCGGCGCAGACGCTCCGGGTTGGTGACGAACAGGTCGTCGCCGACGAGCTGCAGCCTGCCGCCCAGTACCGAGGTGAGGTGGGCCCAGCCCTCCCAGTCATCCTCGGCGCAGCCATCCTCGATCGAGACGATCGGATAGCGCGCCGCGAGATCGGCCAGGTAGGCCACCATGCCGCCGGCATCGAGCGACTTGCCTTCGCCTTCGAGCTCGTAGCGGCCGTCCCGGTAGAATTCGGTGGAGGCGCAATCGAGTGCGAAAGTGACGTCGTCGCCCGGCGTGTAGCCGGCCCGCTCGACCGCCCGGCTGATGAAGCTGAGCGCCTCGTCCGCCGACCTCAGCCCCGGCGCGAAGCCGCCCTCGTCGCCGACATTGGTGTTGTGGCCCGCCTCCTTCAGCCCCTTCTTGAGCTGGGCGAACACCTCCGAGCCCATCCGCACCGCGTCGGCGATGGTGGGCGCCCCCACCGGCTGGATCATGAATTCCTGGATGTCGATCGGGTTGTCGGCATGCTGGCCGCCGTTGATGATGTTCATCATCGGCACCGGCAGGGTGCGGGCGAAGACGCCGCCGACGTAGCGATAGAGCGGGATGCGCAGCTCGTTGGCGCTGGCCTTGGCCACCGCCAGGGACACGGCCAGGATCGCGTTGGCGCCGAGGCGGGACTTGTTCGGGGTGCCGTCCAGAT
>CAXUCM010000364.1:0-3753 GCA_964249315.1 uncultured Acetobacteraceae bacterium
TGGATTCTCAAGGCTGAGCCTTGAGCGGGTCCAGGGCAGAGCCCTGGCCTTGCCTGTCAACCCACCCCAAGCAACTCGACGTCGAAGATCAGGGTCGCGTTCGGCGGGATCGCGCCGCCGGCGCCGCGTGCGCCGTAGCCGTGCTCGGGCGGCAGCAGCAGCGTGCGTCGGCCGCCGACCTGCATGTCGGCGACGCCGAGATCCCAGCCCGAGATCACCTCGCGCACTCCGAGCGTGAAGCTGAACGGCGTGCCGCGGTCGCGCGAGCTGTCGAACTTGCGGCCCGGCTTGCCGCCATCGTCGAGCCAGCCGGTGTAGTGCACCCGCACGCGCTGGCCCGGCTCGGGCCGCGGCCCGTCGCCGACCACGACGTCGCGGTACTGAATGCCGTTCGGCATCGTGATCATCGCGTCGGCATTCTCGGGCATCGGTCAGGCTCCTGGCAGCGAGGCCATCGCCGCAGCGATCTGCCGGGTCGCCTCGTGCGCCGCCTGCAATAGCGCGCCCATCTGCCAGAAGCCATGGATCATGCCGTCATGGCGGGTCAGCGCGACCGCGACGCCGGCCTCGCGCAGGCGGCCGGCATAGTGCTCGCCCTCGTCGCGCTGCGGGTCGAACTCGGCGGTCAGCACCAGCGCCGGGCACAGCCCGCGCAGGGTCGCGAGCGGCGCCAGCGCCGGCGAGACCAGGGGCGCGGTGCGATCGATGGCTCCGGGCAGATACAGGTCCAGCGTGCGGTCCTTCTCGCGTCGCCCGAGCACCAGGCCGTCATGGTCCCGCCAGGACTGCCGGTTGCAGCCGCGCCTGGCATCGGCGTCCGGATAGACCAGGACCTGCAGGGCGAGCCTCGGGCCGCCGCGATCGCGGCACAGCATCGCCGCACCCGTGGCGAGGTTGCCGCCGGCACTGTCGCCGCCGACGACGAGCCGCGCCGGATCGCAGCCCCAGTCGCGCGCGCGCGCCGACGCCCGGCACAGCGCGGCATGCGCGTCCTCGAGTGCGGCCGGGAACGGATGCGCCGGGGCGAGGCGGTACTGCACCGACAGCACCGCGCAGCCGGCCGCATGGGCGAGGGCGCGCAGCGGCACGTCGTGGCCGTCGAGGTCGCCGGAGACGAAGCCGCCGCCGTGCAGCCAGACCAGCAGGCCAAGGCTGCGTCGCGGCGCCGGCAGGTACAGCCGCGCCGGGAGCGCCCCGGCGGGACCGTCCAGGACCAGATCGCGCGCCTCGGCTACCGGAGGCGGAGAGCCGGCGAGCGTGGCGAAGGGCGTTCCGGTCGCGAGGCGCCGCAGGATCAGCGCGCAGTCGGGATGCAGCCGGCCGGTCACTCGTCCCCCAGGAAGTGCAGCACCGCGAAGTTGAACTGGGCCGGGTCCTGCAGGAAGGCGAAGTGGCTGACCTGCGGCAGGATCAGCAGGCCGGCATGGGGGATCGCGGCGGCGATGGCTTCGGTGTGCGCGCGCTTGATCGCCTCGTCATGGTCGCCGTCGACGACGAGCACCGGCGTGCGGATCGCGCGCAGCTGCGCCGCACTCCAGTTCGGCTGCTCGGCCCACATCCGGCTGATCTGCGCGACGAAGGCCGCGTATTGCCCGGGCGTTGCCGAACGGGTGGCGTACTCGCGTCCGGCGCGCCGGATGAAGGCGGCGAAGGTCGGGTTCCTCTCGACGCCGTCGATCACGCCGGCGGTGACGGTGTTGGCGGCGAAGGCGAACACGCGGCCGACCCGGTCCGGGTGGCGCATGGCCAGATCGATGCCGAGGATGGCGCCGTCGCTCCAGCCGCCGATGGCGGGGCGCGGGACGCGCCGGCGGTCGAGCAGGCCGACGACGTCGTCGGCCATCAGGTCGTAGCCGTAGGGCCGGGCGTCGCGGGTGCTGCGGCCGTGGCCGCGGCTGTCCATCAGGATGACGGTGTGATGCGCCGCCACCGCCGGGACCTGGCGGCCCCAATAGTCGGCGTTGGCGAGGCCGCCATGCAGGAACACCACCGGGCTGCCGTGGCCGTAGACCGCGTAATGGATGCTGATGCCGTCCACCGGCGCCTGTCCGCTTCGCTCGGTCGCGATCGGCGCCGGGGTTGGCGGCAGGCTCTGCCAAGGCTCGGCCGCGCGTGCCGGCAGCGTTGCGAGGACGATGAGGGATGCGAGCAGGCAGCGGCGCATCATTTTCTCCGCAACGTTCATCGAGACCCGGGCACGGGGCTGGCCATCGTTAAAAAGTCGTTTATAAAGCTTGTGCACGATCTCGTGATGTGGTGTGATCACGGGGTCGTGAGTTACCGCGGCCAAGTGGGTTTGCCACAGCGCGGGTTTGGAGCGATCCCGATGACCGAAGCTCTCAACCAGACCATCATCACCGCCGTGATCGCCGCCATCCGCCGCACCCTGTTCCTGCCGGACAGCCCGATCACGCTCGACACCCGTTTCGCCGAGGACCTGATGCTCGACAGCCTCGATCTCGTCGAGCTTACCATGTCGCTCGAGGAGACCTTCAAGACCGAGTTTCCCGCCGACGCCAACCGGCAGTTCCGCCGCGTCTCCGACCTCGTCACCTATCTGAGCCGCCGCTACTTCCAGGACGAACGCGAGACCCTCAACGCCGCCTGAGCCGGCCCGGTCGCCGGACCGGCTGCCGGAAGGATCGTCCCGGTCCCGACGATCGAGCGGCGCCGTCCGCGATCGCCGTCATGTTTATGCCGGCTTTACGTCGCCGCGGTCGCTTGCACATCGCGCCTTTACGAGATCCGCACGTAATCAGGCGGCCTCGCTCGACGCGTCCGGCAACCGACAGGCACACCCATGTTCGACCTCTTCCTGCTGATCCTCGGCAGCGGCCTCATCCTGTTGATGGCCGCCTACGCCGCCTTGTGCGAGCGGATCTGACCGATGTTCGACCTGATCCTCGGCGCCGCGGTCTCGCTGTTCCTGATGTTCTATCTGCTCTGGGCGCTGGTGCGTCCGGAAGATTTCTGACCGCTCCGGACGCTCGCTCATGACATTCCTCGGTGTGGCCCAGATCGTGCTGATCCTGGGCCTCGTGTTCGCTGCCGCCTTCCCGATCGGACGGTTCATCGCGAACCTGGTGCAAGGCGGCCGCAACTTCCTCTCTCCCGTGCTGGGTCCGGTCGAGCGCCTGATCTACGGCGCGCTCGGCATCGATGCCCGGCGGCAGATGGGCTGGCGCGAGTATGCCACCGCCGTGCTGCTGCTGAGTGCGGTGCACTTCGCCGTGCTCTATGCGATGCTGCGGCTGCAGTTCTACCTGCCGTTCAACCCGCAGCACATCACCGGAATGCCGCCCGGGCTCGCCTTCAATACCGCGGTGAGCTTCGTCACCAACACCAACTGGCAGGCCTACACGCCGGAGGCTTCGGTCTCGAACGGCGTGCAGATGCTCGGCCTGACCACCCACATGTTCCTCTCGGCCGCTGCCGGCATCTCGATCGGGGTTGCGATCTCGCGCGCCTTTTCCGGCGGCGGCCTCGCCGTGCTGGGCAACTTCTACGCCGACCTGACCCGCATCACCCTGTACCTGCTGCTGCCGATCACGCTCGTCGCCACGATCGTGCTGATGGCCGCCGGCGTGCCGCAGACCCTGCATGCCTGGCCGACGATGACCACGCTGGAGGGTGCCAAGCAGGTGATCTCGCTCGGACCGGTGGCGTTCCAGGAGGCCATCAAGGAGCTCGGCACCAACGGCGGCGGCTTCTTCAACGCCAACTCCGCCCACCCGTTCGAGAACCCGACGGCGC
>CAXUCM010000365.1:0-3751 GCA_964249315.1 uncultured Acetobacteraceae bacterium
GCGAGCCGGCGCCGAGCGGAGCGCGCGCGACCGCGAGCAGGCGGCGCGGCGGGCGGCGTTCCCCACGCTGCGCCCCGAGGGTTTCGCGCTGCTGCCGCCGGCGCTGCTGCCGGCACGGCCGCTCGCCGCCCTGATCCGCACGGTGGGGGGCGCCGAGCACGCGCCGAGGCACGGCTCCGTGGCGGCCCTGGTGCGCCGTCCGCGGGCGGCGACGCTGGCCGGGACGCGATTGCTGCCGGCGGGACGGCTCGGAGGCGGCTGGCTGCTGGTGCGCGAGGCGGCGCGGATGCAGGGGCCACTGGCGGCGGCGCCGGGCGTGCTCTGGGACCGCCGCTTCCGACTGCATGCCGGCGCGTGGCCGGCGGGAGCGAGCCTTGCCGCATCCGGCCGCGACGTCGCGGCGGCGCGCGCGCGCACCGGGCTTCCGGTCGCGGTGCTGGCGACGATGCCGGCGCTGCGCGGGGGGGACGGCGCCCTGCTGGAGCCGCCATGCTGCAGCTTCGAGCCGCCCCTGCCGGCCTGCGCGCGGCCGTTGTTCGCGTCCTGCGACGCAGTAACCATTTAGAGATCTACCTGTGCGATCATCAGGGGATGCGAGGCGGCGGGTTGCTTCCCATGTAGGGCTGCGGTTCATGCTGGTGCGGCGTTGCATCAAGCCGCTATGATCCGACGAGCCTCTCCTGCGAGTGTGGAAACAGACGAGTGATGAGCAATTTCGGCAGGAACCTGGCGCTCTGGGTCATCATCGCGGTGATGCTGGTGCTCCTGTTCAACGTGTTCCAGCCTGGCGGCGGGCAGCACGCGTCGCAGCAGCTGGCCTATTCCGACTTCGTCGGGGACGTGAATGCCGGCCGGGTGCGCTCCGTCGTCATCCAGCAGCACAACGTCACCGGCACGCTGACCGACGGCACCAGCTTCGAGACCTACCTGCCGGAAGACCCCAACCTGGTCTCGCGCCTGACCGACAAGGGCGTCGAGGTGGTGGCCAAGCCGGAAGACAGCGACGTCAACCCGCTGCTGCGCTACCTGCTGCAGTGGCTGCCGATGCTGCTGCTGATCGGCGCATGGTTCTTCGTGATGCGTCAGATGCAGTCCGGCGGCGGCCGCGCGATGGGCTTCGGCAAGTCCCGCGCGCGCATGCTGACCGAGAAGCAGGGCCGCATCACCTTCGACGACGTCGCCGGCATCGACGAGGCTAAGGGCGAGCTGCAGGAGGTCGTCGAGTTCCTCAAGGACCCGCAGAAGTTCCAGCGCCTCGGCGGCAAGATCCCCAAGGGCGTGCTGCTGATCGGACCGCCCGGCACCGGCAAGACGCTGCTCGCGCGCGCCATCGCCGGCGAGGCCAACGTGCCGTTCTTCACCATCTCCGGCTCCGACTTCGTCGAGATGTTCGTCGGCGTCGGTGCGTCCCGCGTGCGCGACATGTTCGAGCAGGGCAAGAAGTCCGCTCCCTGCATCATCTTCATCGACGAGATCGACGCGGTCGGCCGTCATCGCGGCGCCGGTCTCGGCGGCGGCAACGACGAGCGCGAGCAGACGCTGAACCAGATGCTGGTCGAGATGGACGGCTTCGAGAGCAACGAGGGCGTCATCCTGATCGCGGCGACCAACCGTCCCGACGTGCTCGACCCGGCGCTGCTGCGTCCCGGACGCTTCGACCGCCAGGTGGTGGTGCCGAACCCGGACGTGAACGGCCGCGAGAAGATCCTGCGCGTGCACATGCGCAAGGTGCCGCTGGCCTCGGACGTCGAGCCGAAGGTGATCGCGCGCGGCACCCCCGGCTTCTCCGGTGCGGACCTCGCCAACCTGGTCAACGAGGCGGCCCTGCTCGCCGCCCGTCTCGGCAAGCGCACCGTGGCGATGCTCGAGTTCGAGAACGCCAAGGACAAGGTGATGATGGGGGCGGAGCGCCGCTCGCTGGTGATGAGCGAGGAGGAGAAGCGCCTCACCGCCTATCACGAGGGCGGCCATGCGCTCTGCGCGCTCTACGAGCCGGAGAGCGATCCGCTGCACAAGGTCACCATCATCCCGCGCGGTCGTGCCCTCGGCGTCACCTTCAGCCTGCCCGAGAACGACCGGTTGTCCGAGAGCCGCGCCTACCTGAAGGCGCTGCTGGTCAAGATCATGGGCGGCCGGGTCGCCGAGGAGATCATCCTCGGCCCGGAGAAGATCACCGGCGGTGCCGCAGGCGACATCAAGCAGGCCACCCGGGTCGCCCGCATGATGGTCACCGAGCTCGGCATGAGCGACAAGCTCGGCATGATCGCCTACGGCGACAACAGCCAGGAGGTGTTCCTCGGCCATTCGGTGACGCAGAACAAGAACGTCTCCGAGACCACGGCGCGCGAGATCGAGGCCGAGGTCAAGGCGATGATCGATGCCGGCTACTTCCGCGCCAAGGAGATCCTGATCGAGCATATCGAGGAGCTGCATATGCTCGCCAACGGCCTGCTCGAGCACGAGACCCTGTCCGGCGCCGAGGTGCGGCAGATCCTGCGCGGCGAGAAGGTGGTCCGTGCCGTCGTCGACGATCCGATGCCGGACAACCGGCGCGCCTCGGTGCCCAGCACCGGCGGGTTCCGTCCCGATCCGGCGCCGCCCTCGGGCGGCGGTCTCGACCCGGCGCCGCAGCCGGGCTGATCGTCGAACCGTCGGCTGCCGAGCGGGCATGATCCCGCCGCGGCTGATCGAACCGGCTGGATTGCTGCACGGGCAGACGGCCCGGGTCTCGGTGGAAAATGGCGCCGCCCTGTGGTTGCAGGGCGGCGCTTCGGCGTTCTCGCTGTGCCGTCTCGGCGCGACCAGGTGCGACCTCGTCCTGCCTATCGACCGGATCGAGCCGGCATGGCAGCCGTCCCTCTATGCCGTGCAACGGCTGCCCGGCAGCGCCGGCCTGCCGATGCGGTCGCTGGTCATGGGCATCCTCAACGTGACGCCGGACAGCTTCAGCGATGGCGGCGCCTATCCGCGCGTCGAGGATGCGGTCGTCGCCGGCTTGGCGATGATCGAGGCCGGGGCCGACATCATCGATCTCGGCGGCGAGAGCACACGCCCCGGGGCCGAGGCGGTCCCCGCGAGCGAGGAGCAGGCACGGATTCTGCCGGTGCTGCGCGGCCTGTGCGGGCGGGGCGGGCTGATCTCGGTCGACACGCGTAACGCCACGACCATGCGGGCGGCGCTCGATTGCGGCGCCGACATGATCAACGACGTCTCGGCGCTGGCCCATGATCCCGCCGCCGCCGACGTGCTGGCGGCCGCCGCCTGTCCGGTGGTGCTGATGCATATGCGCGGCACGCCGGCGACGATGCGGAGTCTCGCCCGGTATGACGACGTTGCCGTCGAGGTGGTGCGCGAGCTGGCGCAGCGCATCGAGCGTGCGGTCGCGGCCGGCATCTCGCGCGGGCGCATTATCGTTGATCCCGGCATCGGCTTCGCCAAGGACGAGGCGCAGAACCTGGAAGTGCTGCGTCGTCTGCCGATCCTGGCCAATCTCGGCTGCCGTGTCATGCTGGGCGCTTCGCGCAAGCGCTTCATCGGCAGCATCGCCGGAGTCCCCGTCGCGTCCGAGCGCGGCCCGGGGAGCATCGTCGCGAGCCTGCCCGTCCTGGCGTTCCCCGGCTGCATCCTGCGCGTGCACGATGTGCCCGAGATGGTGCAGGCGCTACGCCTCTGGCAGGCGATCCAAGCCTAGGGCATGCCAGGGCTCTGCCCTGGACCCGCTCAAGGCGAAGCCTTGAGAATCCGTTTAGAG
>CAXUCM010000366.1:0-3525 GCA_964249315.1 uncultured Acetobacteraceae bacterium
CTCGCGCATGGCGGCGACCCGGGTGCTGCCGCCGGCATGTCGGATCCGGTCGAAACGGTCCAGCGTGGCCTCGCCGGAGCGGACCGGCAGGGGTGCCACGGTGGCGCCCGGCTTGACGAGGTCGGCGGCGCGCAGTGCCGCGGCGCGGCCGAACACGACCAGGTCGAGCAGCGAGTTGGTGCCGAGCCGGTTGGCGCCGTGCACGGAGACGCAGCCGGCCTCGCCGACCGCCATCAGGCCGGGAACGATGGCGTCGGGGTCCGACGCGGTCGGCCGCAGCACCTCGGCGTGGACGTTGGTCGGGATGCCGCCCATGTTGTAATGCACGGTCGGCAGCACCGGCACCGGCTCCTTCGTGACGTCGACGCCGGCGAACACGCGTGCCGTCTCGGAGATGCCGGGCAGGCGCTGATGCAGCAGGTCGGCGCCGAGATGCTCCAGGTGCATCATGATGTGGTCGCGGCTCGGGCCGCAGCCGCGACCCTCGTTGATCTCGATGGTCATCGAGCGCGAGATCACGTCGCGCGAGGCGAGGTCCTTGGCGGTGGGAGCGTAGCGCTCCATGAAGCGCTCGCCCTCGGAGTTGGTCAGGTAGGCGCCCTCGCCGCGGCAGCCCTCGGTGAGCAGGCAGCCGGCCGGGAAGATGCCGGTCGGATGGAACTGGACGAACTCCATGTCCTGGGTCGGCAGGCCCGCGCGCATCGCCATGCCGCCGCCATCGCCGGTGCAGGTATGCGCCGAGGTGCAGGACAGATAAGCGCGACCGTAACCGCCGGTGGCGAGCACCACCATGTTGGCGCGGAAGCGGTGCATGGTGCCATCCTCGAGCGACCATGCCATGACGCCGCGACAGGCGCCGTCCTCGTCCATCAGCAGGTCGAGGGCGAAATACTCGACGAAGAACTCGGCATCGTGCTTGAGGCTCTGCTGATACAGCGTGTGCAGGATGGCATGACCGGTGCGGTCGGCGGCGGCGCAGGCACGCGGCACCGGCGCCTTGCCGTACTCGCTCATATGGCCGCCGAACGGGCGCTGGTAGATGCGGCCATCCTCGGTGCGCGAGAACGGCACGCCGAAATGCTCGAGCTCATGGATCGCCGGTACCGCCTCGCGGCACATGTACTCGATGGCGTCCTGGTCGCCGAGCCAGTCCGAGCCCTTGACGGTGTCGTACATGTGCCAGCGCCAGTTGTCCTCGGCCATGTTGCCGAGCGAGGCGCCGATGCCGCCCTGGGCGGCGACGGTGTGGCTGCGGGTGGGGAATACCTTGGTGATGCAGGCGGTCTTCAGCCCGTTCGCGACCATCCCCAGCGTGGCGCGCAGGCCGGACCCGCCGGCTCCGACCACCACCACGTCGTAGGCATGGTCGATGACGTGGTAGGCGCGCGAGGAGGGCAGGGTGATCGCGTTCATGGTGAAGGTTCCCGGCTTCAGAAGGCCATCTTGAGGATGGCGACGATCGAGAACAGTCCGAGGATCATCGCCGCCCCCTTGTTCAGAAGCGTGACAGCGAGATGGCCAGCCTTGACGTAATCGTCAATGACCACCTGCAGGCCAAGCTGCATGTGGTGGAACGTCATGATCACGAGGGCCAGCAGCAGCACCGTGTTGACCGGACGCGCCGCCCAGGCGACCACCATCGGCTGCGTGGCACCGAGCAGCACCAGCACCGAGACCACGAACCAGACGGTCAGCGGCACCAGCGCGATGGCGGTGAGCCGCTCGACCCACCAGTGCTCGACGCCGGACTTCGCCGCGCCGAGCCCGCGCACCCGGCCGAGCTGCGAGCGCATGGTGGCGAGGCGGATGCTGTTGTCGGTCATCGGCTCAGCCCCACAGGCTCAGGCCGATGGCCCAGATCAGCGCCGTCGACAGGAGGGTCGCGATCACTGCGGCCCAGCCGCTGCGATAGGTGGCCGGCAGGCTGAAGCCGCGCCCGGAGTCCCAGGCAAGGTGGCGCAGGCCGCCGAACAGGTGATACATCAGCGCCAGCGTCCAGCCGAACAGCACGAGAAGGCCGACCGGGTTGGCGATGACGCGCTGCACGGTATGGAACGGGCCGGGACCGCTCGCTGCCGCCACCAGCCACCAGACCAGCAGCAGCGTGCCGAACGAGGTGGCGATGCCGGAGATGCGGTTGGCGATGGAGAGCACCGAGGTGAGCTGCGGGCGGTAGACCTGCAGGTGCGGAGACATCGGGCGGCGGATCAGCGTGCCGTCGCTTCGTTGCGCCACGAACAGCGCGTCGCGGACATCCTTCATGGCGTAGCCGGAGACTTTCCTGGACGCGATCCGGCACAGGCCGGATGCTTGCGGTTGCATCGCTCCTACGCCCGCGCGCCGTACCGGTCAATGAACAGACCGGGAATTACTGCTCTGCAGCAAATGCCGGCGCTAGGCCGCGCGCCGATCCAGCAGATCGAGCGCGATCAAGGCCTCGGCGATCTGCACGGCGTTGAGGGCGGCACCCTTGCGCAGGTTGTCCGAGACGCACCAGAAGGCGAGCCCGTTCGGCACGGTCGGGTCGCGACGCAGGCGGCTGACATAGGTGGCATCCTCGCCGACGCACTCGATCGGGGTGACGTAGCCGCCATCCTCGCGATGATCGTGCAGCACCAGGCCCGGGGTGCGGCGCAGCACGTCCCTTGCCTCGTCGAGATCGACCGGCTCCTCGAACTCGGCCACCACCGCCTCGGAATGGCCGATGAAGACCGGAACCCGCACGCAGGTGGCGATGACGGCGATGTCCGGATCAAGGATCTTGCGGGTCTCGACCGACATCTTCCACTCCTCGCGGGTGGCGCCGTCCTCCATGAAGCTGTCGATATGCGGGATGACGTTGAAGGCGATCTGCTTGGTGAACTGCTGCGGCGTGATCGGATCGCCGACGAAGCTGCCCTTGGACTGGCTGAACAGCTCGTCCATGCCCTCCTTGCCGGCGCCGGCCACCGCCTGGTAGGTCGAGACCACGACGCGGCGGACGGTGAACAGGTCGTGCAGCGGCTTCAACGCCATGACGAGCTGGATCGTCGAGCAGTTCGGGTTGGCGATGATGCGCCGCCGGAGCGGCCGCTTCAGCGCCTCCGGGTTGACTTCCGGCACCACCAGCGGCACGTCCGGATCCATGCGGAACTGGCTGGTGTTGTCGATGACCATGCAGCCGGCGGCGGCGGCGCGTGGCGCGTAGACCGCGGAGACCGCGGCACCCGGCGAGAACAGGCCGATGTCCCAGCCGCGGAAATCGAAGGTTTCCAGGTTCCTGACGGTCAGCACGCGCTTGCCGCCGTAGGAGATCTCCTGGCCGGTAGAGCGCGGCGAGGCCAGCGCGGCGATCTCGTCGACCGGGAACTCACGTTCTTCCAGCGTCTTAATCAGCTCACGTCCGACCGCGCCGGTGGCGCCGACGACTGCAACGCGATAGCCCATGCTGGTGTCCTGACGTGAAGAGCGCGGCGAGAGACCACGCCTACCAACTGCACGCCGCGTGGCGCAAGCGTCACCAGGCAAGAGGCCCCTAAGACATAG
>CAXUCM010000366.1:3535-3749 GCA_964249315.1 uncultured Acetobacteraceae bacterium
AAGACATAGCGGTAAAGGCAGCTTCGATGGACAAGGACGGCTCGGTCTCCTCTCCCGCCACGGGCAATCAGAAGATCGCGCCCGCGGCGGCGCATCCGGCACCCGCCTGCACCATGGTGATCTTCGGCGCGCATGGCGATCTCACCAAGCGCCTGCTGATGCCGGCGTTGTACAACCTGGTCGGGAGCGGATTGCTGGACGACAACTTCTCCAT
>CAXUCM010000367.1:0-3743 GCA_964249315.1 uncultured Acetobacteraceae bacterium
CGCCGGCCACCAGACCAAGTTGCGGCGCATCAGCTACCGGTGAGGGATCGACGAGTCCGAGGCTGGCGTAGAGATTGCCGGGCGGCGAGTCCCAGGCCCGACCGCGTCGGCCACGACCATCCGTCTGGCACATGGCGGTGACGAAGAACCCTCCCGGATCGCCGTCGCGCAGGCGCGCCGGCGGTTGACCGCGATGATCGAGCAGCGTCCGGACTGGTGCGTCTCGCGGCAGCGCGCCTGGGGCGTGCCGATCGCGGTGTTCGTCGACCGTCGCAGCGGCGAGGTGCTGCGCGACGCCGGCGTGATAGCCCGCATCGTCGACGCCTTCGCCCGGGAGGGCGCGGACGCCTGGTATCGCTCCTCGCCGTCGCGTTTCCTCGGCCCCGAGCACGACGCGGAGGCATGGGAGCCGGTGCGTGACATCGTCGACGTCTGGTTCGAGAGCGGCTCCACCCACGCCTTCGTGCTGGGCGGCGCCGACCTGCCGTTCCCGGCCGACCTCTATCTGGAAGGCTCGGACCAGCATCGCGGCTGGTTCCAGTCGAGCCTGCTGGAGAGCGTCGGCAGCCGCGGCACGGCCCCGTACCGCGCGCTCGCCACCCACGGCTTCGTGCTCGACGAGCAGGGCCGCAAGATGAGCAAGTCGCTCGGCAACGTGGTCTCGCCGCAGCAGGTGCACGACACGCTGGGCGCCGACATCCTGCGCCTGTGGGTGATGAACTCCGACACGCGAGAGGATCTGCGTCTCGGCGGCGAGATCCTCAAGCAGCAGGGCGAGCTGTATCGGCGGCTGCGCAACACGCTGCGCTGGCTGCTCGGCGCGCTCGACGGCTTCGACGCGGGCGAGCGGGTCGAGCGTGCGGCGATGCCGGAGCTGGAGCGCTGGGTGCTGCACCAGCTGGCCGAGCTCGACGCGCAGCGCGCCCGCGCGCTGGCGAGCCATGACTGGGTCGGATTCTACCCCGCTTTGCACGGCTTCTGCGCCAGCGACCTGTCGGCGTTCTACTTCGACATCCGCAAGGACGCGCTGTACTGCGATCCCGCCGCCTCCTCGCGCCGTCGCGCCGCGCGCACGGTGCTCGACCTCCTGCATCGCTGCCTGTGCACCTGGCTCGCGCCGGTGCTGTGCTTCACCGCCGAGGAGGCCTGGTGGGCGCGCGGCGAGTCCGGCAGCGTGCACCTGCAGCTCTGTCCGCCGATCCCCGCCGACTGGCGCGACGACGCGCTCGCCGGGCGCTGGAGCGAGGTGCGCGCGGTGCGGCGCCGGATCACCAGCCAGATCGAGGCGGCGCGGCAGGGCGGCATGATCGGCTCCTCGCTGCAGGCCTAAATCGCGCGGCCCGCCGCCGAGGCGGCCGGGCTCGGCGGCGAGGACTGGGCCGAGCTCGCCATCGTCTCCAAGGTCGAGCTGCTGCCCGCGTCCGCGTCCGCGTCCGCCGAGACGCCGCCGCTGCTGGTACGCCCCGCCCCGGGTGCAAAGTGCGCCCGCTGCTGGCGCGTGCTCGAGGAGGTCGGCGCCGAGCCGGCGCATCCGGCGCTGTGCCGTCGCTGCGTGGGCGCGGTGCAGGGGGCGGCGTGATCCGCATCGGCCTGCCGGTGGCGGCCCTGGTGCTAGGCTGCGACCAGCTCAGCAAGTACTGGGTGCTCCACGCCCTCGACCTGCCGGCGCGGCACAGCCTGGCGGTGCTGCCGGTGCTGAACCTGACCATGGTCTGGAACCACGGCGTCACCTTCGGGATGATGGCCGGGCTCGGCGGCGCCGGACCCTGGCTGCTCACCGGCGCGGCCCTCGTCGTGGTCGCACTGCTCCTCGGCTGGATGCGACGCACCGGGCGCGCGGCGGTCGCGGCGGCCCTGGGCGCGATCAGCGGCGGCGCGCTCGGCAACGTCGTCGACCGGCTGCGCTACGGCGCGGTGGTCGACTTCATCCACGCGCACGCGTTCGGCTGGTCCTGGTACGTGTTCAACGTGGCCGACGCCTCAATCGTCTGCGGCGTCGGCGTGCTGATGCTGGACGGGCTGCTCGATCCTGGCCGCTTGCCGGTACCCCGGCATCGGCGCTAGAGAAGCGCGATGTCGCCTCGTCCTGCCGCCCGCTCGCTGGTCGCACTCGCCCTCCTCGCGGCCCCCCTCGCGGCCTGTTCGGGGCAGGAGATCGAGCGGGATTTTGGCCTCGTGCGCGACGCGCCGGACGAATACACCGTAACCACCCGCGCCCCGTTGTCGATGCCGCCGGACGCGCAGCTGGCGACCCCGCAGCCCGGTGCGCCGCGGCCGCAGGAGCAGAGCACGCGCACCCAGGCGCTGGAGGCGCTGGCACCGGACGTCGCCCTGCAGGGCGCCGCCGGCACCGAGTCGCCGGGACAGACCGCCCTGGTGCAGGCGGCCGGCGCCAGCGCCGCGGCGACCGACCAGGGCCGGGCCGGCCCGGGCGCCCGCGCCCGCCCCGGCCGCGGGGGGGGGCACCGGGCAGCGGCTTCGTCAACGAGCTGATGTTCTGGCGCGGTGGCCAGGCCGGCTCGGTGGTCGATGCCGATGCTGAGAAGCGGCGGCTGCAACAGAACGCGGCCCTGGGTCGGCCGCCTACGGACGGCGCCACGCCGACGGTCAAGGCCGACAGGCCGGGCCTGTTCTAGCGGGCTGCCCCTGGAGCCCGGCGCCTCCTTCGACGCCTCCGCCGGTGCACCGATCCGGCGCCTGTCGGAGCGCGTGATCAACCGCATCGCCGCCGGCGAGGTGATCGAGCGGCCGGCGGCGGCGGTCAAGGAGCTGGTCGAGAACGCCATCGATGCCGGCGCGCGGCGCATCGCGGTCGCGATCGAGGCGGGCGGCATCGAGCGCATCGTCGTCAGCGACGACGGCAGCGGCATGAGTCCGGCCGGCCTGCTGCTCGCGGTCGAGCGGCACTGCACCTCCAAGCTGTCCGACGAGTCGCTGGTGCGAATCGCGACCCTCGGCTTCCGCGGCGAGGCGCTGCCCTCGATCGGTGCCGCCGCCCGGCTCTGCCTGACCTCGCGCCCGGCGGGTGCGGCCGAGGCCTGGCGGCTGCGCGTCGAGGGCGGCGTCGTCGGCGATTGCACGCCCTGCGCCGGGGCCGACGGCACGCAGGCGCTGGTCGAGGACCTGTTCTTCGCCACCCCGGCGCGACGCAAGTTCCTGCGCAGCGCGCGCATCGAGGCCGGCCATGTCGAGACGGTGCTGCGGCGGCTGGCGATGGCCGCCCCCGCGGTCGCGTTCCGCCTGGAGGTCGACGGCCGCACGGCGTTCGAACTGCCCGCCGCCGACCGCCGCAGCCGGGTCGCGTCCCTGCTCTCGGACGGGCCGGCGGCGGATGCGGCTCGGGGCCTGCTCGCCGTTGCCGGCGAACGCGACGGCATGGTGCTGGAGGGTCTGGCCTGCGGAGCCGCGGTGCATCGTGCCACGGCGTCGGGGCAGTTCCTGGTGGTCAATGGCCGGCCCGTGATCGATCCGGTGCTGCGTACCGCGGTGCGCGTCGCCTACCGCCACGTGATCGCCGCCGGGCGCCACCCGGTGGCGGCGCTGTTCCTCGCGATCCCGCCCGAGCGGCTCGACGTCAACGTGCATCCGGCCAAGACCGAGCTGCGCTTCGCCGATGCGGATGCCGTGCGCGGCCTGGTGATCGGCGCGCTCGGCCGCGCGCTGGGAGGCGCGCTCGGGCAAGGCGGGGCCGGCCGCATCGGCGTGGCGCCGCGCGGCCTCGCCGCACGGATCTGGTATCCGGC
>CAXUCM010000368.1:0-3741 GCA_964249315.1 uncultured Acetobacteraceae bacterium
TTCGAGGACGACCAGGGCGCCTACGACCAGGTCGACGCGCAGGGCTTCATCAAGCTCAACGCGCTGCGCCTGCGCCTCGGCGCCACGGTCGGTCGGCGTGGCGGGACGTTGTAACAGGCCAGGGCTCTGCCCTGGACCCGCTCAAGGCTCGCCTTGAGAATCCATTTTCCTACGTAGAGGTTTCCGGAGGCGAGCCTTTGGCGGGATCGAGCCGCGAAGCGGATCGATGGGTGGAGCCCCAACTTCAACTCAAAACGGCTCGATCGCTCAAGGCTCAGCCGTGAGGATCCGTCTCCTGGGTCAGATGTCGACCATGCCGCCATCGACGAACAATTCGGCGCCCGTGGTGTAGGACGAATCGTCGGAGGCGAAGAACAAGGCGGCCGCCGCCACCTCCTCCGGCCGGCCGACACGGGAGAGCGGAATGCGCTTGACCATGTCCTCGACCATGGCACCCATCTGCTCGGCCGGGATGCCGACCTTGCCGAAGATCGGCGTCTCGATCGGTCCGGGGCTGATCGTATTGACCCGGATGCGTCTCGGCGCGAGTTCGCCGGCGAAGGTGCGCCCGAACGAACGCAACGCCGCCTTGGTGGCGCCGTAGACGGTCTGGCCCTGGCCCCCCTTCACGCCGGAGACCGACGCGGTCAGCACGATCGAGCCGCCTTCCGACATGACTTCCGCCGCATGCTTGATGGCGAAGTAGGCGCCACGGACGTTGATGCCGAACAGCGTGTCGAAGAACGTCTCGTCGACGTCCGAGCTCGGGAGGAACTTGCCGATGCCGGCGTTGACGAAGACGATGTCGAGCCGGCCATGCCGCTCGCGGACATCGTGGATCAGCGTCTTCGTCGCCGCGGCATCGGCGGCGTCCGCGGCGATCACCTCGATCCCGCGGAGATCTCGGCGGGCCGCCTCGAGGGTCTGCGGGTTGGAGCCGGTGACGATGACCGTGGCGCCTTCCGCCTGGAACAGCCTGGCCGTCGCCGCGCCGATCCCGGTGGTGCCCCCGGTGATCAACGCAACCTTGTCGTCGAGCTTGCCCATGATGTTCTCCGTGCTGACGGCGAACGCCGAACGCTCGCCGTGAGCATGACAGTTAGACGCTTATCTAAGCATGTCAATCGCGGGACCGGCCAGGCTCAGAGCGAGGCGACGATGTCGGCGTAGGCGCGCAGGCGATCGCGCCGGAGGCATAGGCTGGCGGTCTTGCCGTGACGCCGGATCTCGATCAGTCCGGCCGCCTCGAGTTCCTTGAGGTGATGGGAGATGGTCGCGGCACTCACCTCGTGCGTGCCGACCAGCGCGCTGCAAGGCAGCGACCGGGTCTCGGCGCCGATCTGCACCAGGATGCGGTAGCGGCGCGGATCGGCGAGTGCGCGCGCGATCAACGCGCGTTCCCGCTCCGTCATGCGGCCCTCGATCGGCGATGGATCCTGGCAGGGTAGGTGCAAGTGCGAAGGCCTTCGGCTTGTCATGATCGTAGCACGCGACCGTGCGCCGCAGGGGACGCGCTTGACCATGAAGCCCGGAACGCCGGACAAACGCCGGATGCAACGCATCTTCTCGGGCATCCAGCCATCCGGCATCCCGCACCTGGGCAACTATCTCGGCGCCATACGCAACTGGGTGGCGCTGCAGGAAGCCCATGATTGTCTGTTCTGTCTGGTCGACCTGCACGCCATCACCGCGCCACAGGAGCCGGACGCCCTGCGCGCGCAGACGCGCATCCAGGCGGCAGTGCTGCTCGCGGCCGGCATCGACCCCGCGCGGCACATCCTGTTCAACCAGTCGGCGGTGAGCGCGCATGCCAGGCTGGCCTGGATCTTCAACTGCGTCGCCCGGATCGGCTGGCTCAACCGCATGACCCAGTTCAAGGACAAGGCGGGCGACGATCGCGAGAACGCCTCGGCCGGCCTCTACGTCTATCCCGACCTGATGGCGGCCGACATCCTCGCCTACCACGCGACCCGGGTGCCTGTGGGCGACGACCAGCGCCAGCATCTCGAGCTGACGCGCGATATCGCCGCCAAATTCAACCATGATTACGGCGTCGCGTTCTTCCCGCTCGTCGAGGCGCTGGTGCCGCCAGAGGCTGCGCGCGTCATGAGCCTGCGCGACGGCAGCAGGAAGATGTCCAAGTCGGACGCCTCCGAGCAGAGCCGGATCACCCTGATCGACCAGCCGGACGCGATCGCCCTCAAGATCCGGCGCGCCCGGACCGACCCGGAAGCGCTACCCTCCGAGCCGGCCGGTCTCGCCGGCCGCCCGGAGGCACGCAACCTGGTGGAGATCTACGCAGCACTCACCGGGGCGACCCTGTCGGCGGTGCTCGTCGAGCATGGCGGCCGCGGCTTCGGCCCGTTCAAGGAGGCGCTGACCGGCGTGGTCACCGCGGCGATCGCGCCGATCGCGACCGAGACCACGCGCCTGCTGGGCGATCCGGGCGAGCTGGACCGCACGCTGCGCGACGGTGCGGCGCGGGCGCGGGCGATCGCCGAGCCGATCGTGCTGGAAGCCGAGCGCATCGTCGGCTTCCTGAAATGAGGCAGGCGCTGCACCACCTGCGGGTCGAGACGAACGGCAAGGGGCTGACCGAGATCACCCGGCCGGTGCTGGACTGGGTTGCCGGTCAGCACATCGCCACCGGGCTGCTGACGGTCTGGTGCCGGCACACCTCCGCCTCGCTGACCGTGCAGGAGAACGCCGATCCGACCGTGCGGCAGGACATCGCGCGCTTCTTCGAGCGGCTGGTTCCGGAGGATGCGTCACGATACGTCCATGACGACGAGGGGCCGGACGACATGCCGGCGCATCTGCGCTGCATGCTGACCGATACGCAACTGACGATCCCGGTCTCGGGCGGACGCCCGGTGCTCGGCACCTGGCAGGGCCTGTACCTCTTCGAACATCGCCGCCATCCGCACCGCCGCGAACTTGTGCTGCACCTGCTGGGCGAGGGTTGAGGTGAGGCTCCGCCCGGTTCAGACCGGCCACATGGGTGACAGTGCCTGGAGATCAGAGCGGCGCCCGGACGGCGGAGCGGTGCATCTCGCGGTCCAGCGACCAGAGGATTCAGAGCAGCGGAAGCTGGCTGGCCTGTGCCCCGGTCCCGCGCCGCTCCGGGCGCGTCGCCGATGCGACCTTCTCGGCGCGCAGCTGCAGCAACTCGTTGACGACGCGGTCCACCGTCTTCCAGAGCGGTTCGTCGCCGACCCTCTCCCGCAGGAACACCTTGTGAGCGGCTAGCGTCACGTTGAGGGTGCCGCGAGTGGTTTCCGGCCGCGGCGAGCGCATCTGCACCAGCGCCTTTTCGACCTCCTCCATGGGCACACCCAGAGCGACCGCGATCTGCTCGGGTTCGGCCCCGAGCCGACGCAGTCGTCGCGCTTCAGAGACCTGCTTCGGGAGGAGTGCGATCGCTGGGCGCAGACGCTCGGTGCGGACCGACATCGCGCCGGCTCCGCGGCCGGGTGGCTTCCCCTGGAACGCTGCCATCGATCCTTCCTTTCCCCTGTCTCGCCGACCCATCACCAGCAACGCCGGAACGGCTGCGTCGTCCAGGAGCTGCGGGCAGTTATTCCAGCCATTGGACGGTGCCGTGAGGATGACGACGGCGAGGTAGTTTCTCGCTGTTGTCTCGTAGCACGTTGCGACGCGTCTGGATTGCTTCGGTTTGCTGAGGCAGCACTCGATCAGGTGCGTTTGGGCCTAGCAGGCTGCTGAAGAAGTCCTGGATTG